>CAADHA010000160.1 GCA_900696685.1 uncultured Planctomycetota bacterium | reverse complement strand
GATCTATCGTCAATCGACGATGAACGATGCCTCACGACCACGCTTGGAGCAGTGCAAACCGGTCCGCGGCGGACGCGTCACCGGCTCACCTCGGCGGCAGGCCGACGACGCTCGCCTCGCGGCCCTGGCGCGCGCCATCGCGCACCCTGCCCGCATCCGCCTGCTGCGCACGCTCGCCGACCGCCGGTCGTGCATCTGCGGCGACCTGGCCGGCCGGCTGCCGCTCGCGCAATCGACCGTCTCCGAACATCTCCGCATCCTCAAGAAGGCCGGCCTCATTCGCGCCCGCCCCGTCGGCCAGCGCACCTGTTACTGCCTCGAGCCGCGAACCCTTGAGCGCCTCAAGTCGCTCGTAGCGGAACTTTGAGTCATCCTGCCGCGCGGCCGCGGTCGCCCGACGTCACTGGAGGCTTCGACCATGTCCGAACACGTCGCCCGTCGGCTCTCCTTCCTCGACCGCTGGCTCACGCTCTGGATCTTCCTCGCGATGGGTGCGGGCGTGGCCATCGGTTTTCTCATCCCGTCGGCGCCGCAGTTCATCGACCGCTTCAGCGCCGGCACAACGAACATCCCCCTTGCCATCGGCCTGATTCTCATGATGTATCCGCCGCTGGCGAAGGTGAAGTACGAGATGCTGCCCAAAGTTTTCCGCAACGTGAAGATCCTCGGGCTCTCGCTCATTCAGAACTGGATCGTCGGCCCGGTTCTCATGTTCGCGCTGGCCGCGCTCCTTCTGCCCGACCGGCCCGAGTTCATGGTTGGTCTGATCCTCGTGGGCATCGCGCGCTGCATCGCCATGGTCCTCGTGTGGAACGAACTTGCCAGGGGAAGCAGCGAGTACGCCGCCGGCCTCGTCGCGCTCAACAGCGTGTTCCAGGTGCTCTTCTACGGCCTGTACGCGTGGATCTTCATCACGATCGTGCCGGCCTGGTTCGGCCTTGACCTCAGCGCCGTCGCAGGCGCAGGCGGCCGGACCGTGGCGGACATCACCATCGCCGACATTTTCGTGAGCGTGATGATCTATCTCGGCATTCCCTTCGCGGCGGGCATTCTCAGCCGCGTCGTACTCATCCCGCTCAAGAGCCGGGAATGGTATGAGCGGCATTTCATTCCGCGCATCAGCCCGGTGACACTCATCGCCCTGCTCTTCACCATCGTGGTGATGTTCACCTTCAAGGGCGAGAAGATCATTCACTTCCCGCTCGAGGTGCTGCGCGTGGCGGTCCCGCTCTCGTGCTACTTCGTCCTGATGTTCCTTGTGTCGTTCTTCATGGCGTGGAAGGTCGGGGCGGACTATTCGCGCAGCGCGACGCTGGCCTTCACCGCCTCGGGCAACAACTTTGAACTCGCGATCGCCGTCGCCATCGCGATCTTCGGCATCGACTCGATGGTGGCGTTCGCGACGGTGATCGGGCCGCTCGTGGAGGTGCCGGTGCTCATCGGCCTCGTCCACGTGGCGCTGTTCCTGCAGCGCCGGTGGTACGGCTCGGGCGCCGAGGCCAAGGCGCCCGCGCAGCCTGCATGCCGATGAACGCCATTTCCCGCAGGTCGGGCTGAGACTCCGCGCCGGTCCGACATTTCGATGCTCGCACCGGCCCCAAGCGAGCGACTTGCGGAAAGCCGCCCAACTGCATGGAGAGCATCGAGTCGCGCCTCACATTGCCATGCCGTCGCGGCCAGGGCGATCGAGCGCCGCCGCAGGTTCGGCAGAGGCAAGCGAAGCGCCAGGCCATGCCGCCCGATGCGGGCGCATGGACCGCGCCCTACAATCGCCGCGCTGTCCCGGCCTCGACCCGCATTCCCGTCCCACAATTCCGGCAAGGAACACTCCATGAACCGGCTGATGCCTGCGGCGATCGCGGAGATGATCGGTACTTTCGCATTGACCTTCATCGGCGCCGGCGCGATCGTCATGACCGGCGGAGAGAACCTCGTCGCCATCGCCCTGGCCCATGGACTGATACTCGGCGTGGCCATTACGGCGACGATGCACATCTCCGGCGGGCAGATCAACCCCGCCGTCTCGATCGCGCTGTGCGCCATCGGGCGGCAAAGCCCGGTGCAGACGATCGTCTTCATCGCGGCGCAGGTGATCGGAGCCGTCGTCGGCGCGGGACTGCTCCGTTATGCAATGGAGGGCGGCTTGGCAGATCAAACCCGCCTCGGCGCCACGCTCGGCTCGTTCACAATCGGTGAAGGCCCGCGCTTCGGCCCGGCCTTCATCCTCGAAGTCCTCGGCACTTTCCTGCTCATGTTCGCGGTGATCGGAACGGCAGTGGATCCGCGAGGCGTGGGAAAGGGGCCGATGGTCGGCGGCTTCGGCATCGGACTCACGCTCACCGCGGTCATCCTCTTCATCGGCCCGGCGACCGGCGCTTCGGTCAATCCCGCGCGCAGTTTCGGTCCCGCGCTCGTCGGCGGACATTGGGACGCCCACTGGCTCTACTGGCTGGCGCCCATCATCGGCGCGACACTGGCCGCACTCGTGTGGCAGTATGGCATCGGGTTGCGCGAGGAAAAGTGATCGGCGCGCTCACGATCCGTCTATCGAAGCGCCTGATGCGGCGCCCGGAATCGCGCGGCCGTGCGGATCGACGCTTGGGTCATTGGTGCGCTGTCCGAGGCGGTCGCGCAGGGCGTCGTCGGTGAGGTGTTCGAGCACTTCGGCCGGTGCGTGCAGGTGGTCCGAGGGCAGCGTCGGGAACTGGTGCGAGAAATAGGTCTCCCAGAGGCGGTGGGAGCGCACGAGGCGTGCGGCTTCGGTGCGGCCGCGGTCCGTGAGCGCCAGTTGCGGCAACGTGCCTGTCACCATCCCGCGCCGGCGCAGCCGCGACAAGGCGAGGCGCGCAATTACCGGCCGCAATTTCCGCAGACGGACGATCGCCTCGACGGCCGTCGTCAGCGACGGCGTCGGATGATCCGCCTGCTCCTGCTCGCGGTAGAGGATGCCGAGAATGTCCTCGCGCATGATGCGCAGGCCGAGGCGCCATCGCGAGAGCAGGTGTGAGATGACGCCGTGGCGCGGCGAGACGAGCCACGCGAGCGTGAAGAGGGCGCCGGCGGCGACGGCCATCATGCCGGAGGTGACGGTATCGCCCACGCCGAGCCACTCGGGGATGACAATCGCCGCGACGTGGCCGCCCGCCGCCGAAAGCACGCCGATGACTCCCGCAAGAACGAACATGACGCCGAAGCGGTCGGTGAGCAGGTACGCCGCGGCCGGAGGCACGATGAGCATGGCAATGACAAGGATGCTGCCGACGGTCTCGAAGGCCGCCACCGCCGTTACCGCGGTCATGGTCATGAGGATGTAGTGCATGAGCGTCGCGTTGATGCCCACCGTCGTGGCGAGCGCCGGGTCGAAGGCGCTGATGCGGAACTCCTTGAAGAGCAGGAGCAGCACGCCGAGGTTGACGGCGAACATGACGCCGTTGATGAGCGCGGCGCGCGGCATCTCGACGCCGAGCACGTTGATCGGGTCGATCGCCGACGTCTCGACCGCGCCGTAGAGCACGCAGGAAGGATCGAGGTCGATGTGCTCGATCGCGGGCAGGCGCAGCAGCACGAGTCCGACGGCGAAGAGGGCGGTGAAGACGATTCCCATCGCCGTTCCGCCGTCAGTGCGGCTGAGGTCGCGCACCCACTGAACCAGCAGTGCGGTGACGATGCCGATGACCGCTGCCCCGATGAACATGGGAATCGGGGCGCGGGTCTGCGTGATGAGGAAGGCGGCCGCGAGTCCGGGCAGGACGGTGTGGCTGATGGCGTCGCCCATCATGCTCATCTTGCGCAGCACCAGAAGCGTGCCGGGAATGCTGCACGCCAGCGCACAAAGCGCGCCGCTGAAGATGATGTCGGTGTCTGCATCCAGCCAGGTCATGGCCGATCTCCGGTCGCAAGAGCCGGCAACTCGTGCGGGCTGGCGGGCATCGCCGCCCTCGCATCACTCGCCTCCACGAGTCCTTCGAGTCGTTCAATCAGGTCAGGCGGCAGGACGTGCTCGATCTGGTCGGCATCGCGATCGACGTGGGTCGGGGCGATGTCGGCGTGGGTGATGAGGTACATCTCCCAGAGGCGGTGATTGCGCACGACGCGCTGGGCTTCGATGCGGCCCTGGTTCGTAAGACTGATGTCGCCCTGGGCATCGAGGCGCACCCAGCCGCGCCGTCGCAGGCGGCTGATCTCGCGGCGCAGCGCGAGGGCGGACCATGATCGTTGAGACTTGAGTCGGGCAAAGGTGCTGCGGACCTCCACGCGGCCGGCGTTCTCCGACATCTCCCACAGGGCGCGAAGGAGATGCTGCTCAGCAACGCGGCGCCGCAGATGCATATGACGGACAGCGCGAACCAGCAGGCCGCGCTTCGACCCGAACACGAGGCTCGCTGCGAAGAGCGCCGAGCAGACGAGGACGATGATCGGGCCGGTCGGCATTCGTTCGGCCGCGGCGCTGACGACCGCCCCTGCCGCGCCGCCGAGCGCCCCCATCGCCGCCGCGAGGGGGAACATGATGGAGAGTCGATCTGTCCAGAGTCGCGCCGCTGCTGCGGGGGTAATGAGCATCGCCACCACGAGCACGAGCCCGACGGACTGCAGGCCGATCACCGTGACCGCCACGACCATCCCCATGAGCAGCGCATCGAGCAGAAGCACCGGCCAGCCCTGTGCGCCGGCAAAGGACTGGTCGAAGCACAACAGGCGGAACTCCTTGAAGAACGCTGTGCAGACCGCCAGCACGATGACTGTGACGACGGCGATGGCCTGCACGTCGGCGGCGATCATCGACGCGGCGCGTCCGAGGATGAAACGGTCAAGCCCCGCGGCGCTGCCCTGGGGCATCTGCTCGGCGAGTTTGATGAGCGCTGCGCCGGCGCCGAAGAACACGCTGAGCACGATGCCCAGGGCGGCGTCTTCCTTGATGCGCGTCGTATGGCGAATGAGGATGATCACGCCGACGGCCGCTACGCCCGTGCCGAAGGCGCCGAGAAGCAGCCAGACCAGCGCACGCCCATCGCCGCCGAGCGCCGTCGTGATGATGAACGCCAGGGCGATGCCTGGAAGCGTGGCGTGGCTGAGCGCATCGGCCGTAAGAGAGCGCTTTCGAAGAAGCAGAAACGTGCCGATGCCGCCGGCCGCGAGTCCGAGGAGCGAGACGCCGGCGATGACGACGCGCGTGTTGTAATCGCGCAGCGAGAGGACGCGCTGGAGATTGTCGAGGATGGAGGGCTGACTCTGCGCTGCGGCCTCGGCCGGCGCCGCCGCGATCGTCAGCAGCAGCCCGAAGATGAGCGCTGCCCTCTTCACACCGCCCGTCCTCCGCGCGCCAGCGCTTCAGCCGCCTCGCTCAGCAGCGTCAGCCGGCCGCCGTAGGTCCGTGCCAGGTTCTCCGGCGTGAAGACTTCTGCGGTCGGGCCGTGCGCGACGACGCGCATGTTGAGCATGATGAGGTGATCGAAGTACTGGCTTACAGTCTGGAGATCGTGATGGACGACGAGCACCGTCTTGCCCGAGTTCTTCAGGTCGGTGAGTACGGCGATGATGGCCCGCTCCGTCGCGGCATCGACGCTTGCGAACGGCTCATCCATGAAGTAAATCCGGGCTTCCTGCGCCAGCGCCCGCGCGAGAAAGATGCGCTGCTGCTGCCCGCCGGAGAGGTTGCTGATCTGCCGGTCGGCGAAGTCGGCCATGCCCACGCGGTCGAGGGCCTGGAGCGCTGCGCGTCGATGGGCGCGCGTGACGGGCCGGCACCAGCCCATCATCCCGTAGCGACCCATCATCACCACCTCCACGGCGCAGATGGGAAAATCCCAGTCCACGCTCTCTCGCTGCGGAACATAGGCGACGAGCCGCCGCTGCCGCCGGAACGGCTTGCCATAGATGAGCACTTCGCCCGAGACGCGCGGCACGAGATCGAGGGCCGCCTTGATGAGCGTGCTCTTGCCCGCGCCGTTGGGGCCGATGATCCCCACCAGACGCCCCTGCGGAACATCGAGATCGACGTCCCACAGCACCGGCTTGCGGTGGTAGGCGACGGTCATGTCGTGGATCGAGACCGGCGCGGTCGGCGAGTGCTCCGGCCCGATGACGGAAACGGGCGAGCCGGCCGAGGCATCGACGATCGAGGCGGCGCTCATTTCGCGGCGCTCAGCTTTCCGTTCATGCCGCGCTCGGGCGCCTGCCCGCCCAGCGCGCGGGCGATCGTCGTCGCATTGTGGTCGATCATGCCGATGTACGTGCCTTCATAGGTTCCCGGCCGGCCCATGGCGTCCGAGAAGAGGCGGCCGCCGATGGTCACGCTGTGCCCGCGCGACTTGGCGCCCTCGACGAGCGCAGTAACGTTCTTGTCCGAGACGCTCGACTCGACGAAGACGGCGCTGATGCGCCGCGAGACAATGAGATCGACGAGGCGGTTGATGTCGCTCAACCCCGCCTCTGACTCGGTCGAGATGCCCTGGATGCCGAGGACTTCGATGCCGTAGGCGCGGCCGAAGTAGTTGAACGCGTCGTGGGCGGTGATGAGCACGCGCCGCTCGGCGGGGATCGAGGCGATCACGCCCTTCACGTAGTCATCAAGAGCGGTCAGTTGGGCGCGATACGCCTCGGCGTTTGATGCGTAGTGCCCCTTGTTTGCGGCGTCGTAGTCGCTCAACGCCTTGGCGACGGCCTCCACCGCCCTGCTCCACGCCTTGACGTCCATCCACACGTGCGGGTCCCAGTGACCGGCCATGCCCGGCGGTTCGAGGAGATAGGACTCGTCGATGAGTTCCGTCACGGCGTGAACGACGCGCCCGTCGCGTGCGGCCTTGATGAAGGTGTCGGTCATGCGGCCTTCGAGCATCAGGCCGCTGTAGAAAACGACCTGGGCGTCGAGGATCCTGGCTACGTCGTTTCGAGTGGGCTTGTAGAGGTGGGGGTCAACCCCCTCGCCCATCAGGCCCTCGACGATCGCTTTGTCGCCGGCGACCTGGCGGACGATGTCGGTCACCATGCCGCAGGTGGTGACAATGCGATAAGGGGAGGAGGGCGGGGCGGCGGCCCGGCCCTGGCCGGTCAAAGCAAGGCCCAGCACGGCGAGAAGAGAAGTCAGTCGGATCATGGGGACGAGGCTCCTTCATCGACCGATCATCGGCGGCCGAGGTGGTTTTTGATTAGTCAAAAAGAGTATACACCGGCATCAAAGGCACGTCAAGCGACCGATATCGAGGTATACTTTGACGGATCGGCCTTCTCCTCACTCACGCCCGCCGCGGAGCCACCCATGCCCAGCAGCACTGTCGAGAACTACCTCAAGCGCATCTACCTCGAGGAGCAGGCTGCGCCGGGCGCCGCGGTCGTCTCCATGAAGAACCTCGCCGGGGTGATGGGCGTCACTCCGGGCACGGCCACGTCCATGGCCAAGAGCCTCGCCGACTCGCGGTTCGTCGCCTATGAGCCATACGGCGGAGTGAAACTCACCGCCCGCGGCCGCACGCTGGCCCTGCGCATCCTCCGCCGCCACCGCCTTATCGAGTGCTTTCTTGTGGACGCTCTCGGCCTGGACTGGTCGGAAGTCCACGAAGAGGCCGAGAGCCTCGAACACGCCATCTCGGACAAACTCCTCGACCGCATTGACGAGTTCCTCGGCTTCCCGAGCGTGGATCCGCACGGCGACCCGATCCCCAACGCCAAGGGCGCAATCCGACAGGCCGCGCTCACGCCCCTCACCGAAGCCGAGGAGGGGGCGGAAGTGCGCGTGGCGCGCATCCTTGATCAGGACGAGGATTTTCTGCGCTTTGTCGATCGCCACCACCTCAGGCCGGGCACTCGGGCTCGCGTGCTGGTCAATGACCGCGCCGCCGAGGCGCTGACGATCCAGACGGGCAAACTTCCAGCCGTCACCATGGGCCGCACCGCAGCCGCGAAGATCATGGTGGAGGGTCCCAGGCCCTGAGGGTGCGCCGCCCGACAGTGCGCGACGGGAGCATGCCGGGAATCCCCGGGGCAATGACGCACGCGGCCTCGCCTATGTCACCGCGTCGCTTCCTCGAGTCTTGAGCCCTGGTCCCCCGCTTTTGCCACGCTCAGTGCGCCACGCGGTGGCCCAGCATCGGCGCGATCTCGTTGATCATCCGATCGCGGATGACTTCGTTGCGCGCCTCGAGATTGAGCCGCAGAACCGGCTCGGTGTTGGACTGGCGAACGTTGCACCACCAGCCTTCGCGACGGAAGCAGTCAATGGTCAGGCCGTCGAGATGCGAAATCTCCGCGGCCCCCGCGAAGTGCTCTTCGAGCGCCTGGAGGGCGAGTTCCTTTTCTTCGTTCATGAAGTTGATCTCGCCCGACTGCGAGTACTTCGTGAACGGCTTGATGAGTTCGCTGAGCCTCCGCTTGGTGAGCGCGAGAATGCTCAGCACCTGGGCGAACGCGATGGCGCCGCTGTCGGCATTGAAGTTGTCACGGAAGTAGAAGTGGCCGGAGAGTTCTCCGCCGAACACCGCCCCATGCTCGCGCAGCGCCTGCTTCATGAAGACGTGCCCGACGCGCGAGCGGATCGGCCGCCCACCCGCCCGGTTGATCTCCTCTTCGACGGTGCGGCTGGAGCGCAGGTCAAAGACGATCCCCGCGCCTGGATTCGACTTGAGAAAGTGCCCCGCCATCATCGCCGTCAGGTGGTCGCAGCCGATGATCTCCGCCCTCTCGTCCACGAAGATGGCTCGGTCGGCGTCTCCGTCGAAGCACAGGCCGAAGTTCGCTTTCTCTTCGAGCACCCGCTGACGGAGGTCGGCGAGGTTCGCCGCAATGAGCGGATTGGGGTCGTGGGCGAAGCGGCCGGTCGTATTGCGAAAGTTGAGTTCGATGATCCTGAGATGGTCAAGGTCCTTGAAGACCTTCTTCATCATCGTGCCCGCCATTCCGTTGGAGGCATCGACGACGACCTTGATCGTGCGCGGCCCGAGTCTCAGAAACGACAGGACGTGCTCGCGGTACCCCGCCCAGAAGTCGCGCTCCTCAATGCGGCCGGTCGGGACCGGCGGCGGGACGACTTTCTCGAAGTCCGCCATCGCCGCGTACTTGCTGATTTCATCGAGCCCCGTCGCCTGGCCGATGGGAAAGGCCTGGCGCCCGCTGACCTTGAAGCCGTTGTACTCGACGGGGTTGTGGCTGGCAGTCACCATTACGCCGCCGGCGCAGTCAAGGTAGTTGATCGCGAAGTAGACAAAGGGAGTGTCGACCATTCCCACGTCGATGACATGGGCGCCGTAGGTGCGGATGCCCTCAATGAGGGCCTGCGCCAGGGCCGGGGAACTCGGCCTCATGTCGCGTCCGACCACGATGTGCCGCATCATCGGATCGGTGTCACCGCCGGCCGCGGCCCTTTCGAGAAGATACCGGGCGGTTCCATAGCCGATCTTCCAGGCTGTCTGCTCGTTGAGCGGGTTGGGGTACGTCGCGCGAACGTCGTAGGCCTTGAAGACTTTTCCCAGCATCAGGTTCGCTCCGGAGGGGGGCGGAGGGACGGGGCCGCGATCAGTGGAACCAACAGGATAGGCAGCATTTTCCGGACAACCAGTGGGGGAAACGCCCCAGTCCGCCCCCCCTCCCGCACCGTGGCCCCAATGGGCGGCTCATGCAGGCCCCTCGACGGGCGGAGACAGCGACGCATCAACAGCCAGGCGAACGCGCCGCAGCACCACCTTGCGGCCGGCGCGGCGCAACTGCTCCTCCAGACCAGCCTTGAGCAGGCGGTCCACCGCATACAGCGTTGACGACCCGTCCACGTGAATCGTGAGCACGCCGCGGTGAAAGGCGCTGATCCGCGAGCGGGTGAGAATGTCCCCGGGCACGGAAGCGGCCCACATCTCGACGAACTCGCCGAGGCGCTCGAAGGGCCTGCGGTGCAGAGCGTCGAACTGTCGCGGCAGAAACGCGCCCAGCGCCTCCGTGCGATCCGGCGGAATCGCCCGGCCGTCGCGGATCGCATCGAGGCGCCTCTGAAGTGGAGATGGCCCCAACATCGCATGATCATAGGAGTCTGCCCTGTCACCACCTCGCGCTTGCCCAGCGAAGTGCGCAAGCCCGATTCCCGGCGTGCCTCGCTCCTTGCGTGGGCGCACGCTGCGGGGAGGCAAGCGGCGGTGCTGACGCATTCGTTACTCCGCCTCATGCCGATTGGGGCAGGTGGACGCCGAGGCGGGAGTCGGCATCGACGGCGCGCTGCTTGGGGCTGGCAGCGGGGAGGTCGAAGAGGTAGTGCTCCACCTGCTCGCCGGCGCAGCGCACGATGTGCAGGTCCTGACGATACGCCAGGTCGACTGTTTCACAGCGATCGGCGACGGGATGGATGTCCCAGTGCCGGCAATCCAGGTCGAGGATGCGCACCGCGGGGCGGCAGGGCTGAAGCGAGTTGCGCCTCACCACGGCGCCGTAGCGGCCGTCCGAAATGCGCACAAGAGCCCCG
Source organism: uncultured Planctomycetota bacterium (assembly GCA_900696685.1). Classification (GTDB taxonomy): domain Bacteria; phylum Planctomycetota; class Phycisphaerae; order Phycisphaerales; family UBA5793; genus UBA5793. The sequence continues at coordinate 44,811 of CAADHA010000160.1, read as the reverse complement.
ATGGGGAATACGGGAAGGCGCCGCAGGGCGACCTCGCGCACCACGGGGTCAAACCACGCTTCGATACGCTCGTCGGCGAGGTCGCGCATGGCGGCGACGACGGGCCTCGGGCGGCCCTGCTCATCCATCATCAGCGCGTCGAGGGCGTCGGCGACGGCGATGATGCGGCTGAAGATGTGGATGCCGTGCGCCGACTGCGGGCCGCGCTGGCGGCCGTTGGTCAGCGGCGCCATGTTGGGCCAGCCGCCGCCGTCGAAGTGCTGATGGTGATTGAGAACGATCTGGCGTGCCGAGGCGGCGATCCCCGTGTCGCGCAGGACCTCATAGCCGCACGTCGTGTGCTCCTCGTACTGGTCGGGGCGGCGCTCGCCGCGGATCGCCTCGTAGACGGAGTGGTGCGCCTGCACGGCGGGCGAGAGCGCGGCCTTGCCCAGATCGTGGAACACGGCGCCGAACGCGAGTGACACGAGGTCGCGCGCCTCTGCCGCGGAAAGGCGTGGCCGCTCGCGCACAATGTACGCCTCCAACTCGATCCCGATGAAGAGGCTGAGCACCGCCACGTTCAGTGAGTGCTCGAAGATGCGGTACTCGGGATCGAGCCGAAGCCCCACAGGCCGGATGAAGCGCCGCCGGCTCACGATCTCGCACACGAGGCTGATCACCTCAGTTCGCACTTCCAGCGCCTGCGTCGCGGTCATGCGAGCGTTGAAGGGAGAAGCGAAATCGTAATGAAGCCGGTGCGCGAGGTCGTGAAGCGTCTGGTCGAGGTCCCAGAGCGGCGCTTCGTCAAGGTCGTTGGTCGCTGGATGGCTCACCCAGGCGGAACCAATGCACGCCTGCCTGATCGCGGCAATCGCGGCTTCGTCGAGAATCGTCCCCGAGGGGATGAACTCGCCGGCCTCTGGTCCAATCTGCATCACCGGGATGCCGACGGTCATACCGGGTCGAAGGTCTCGTGTTCCGCACAACAGCATGGTCGGCTCCGACGGCAGGGTCGTATGGACTCATTTCGGCTGTTTCACGGTGTTGCTGTGCTGCTTATCGCGCCCATCCTGCATGGCCGGCCGCGTCGGCGCGTCTGGGCGAAGGGGGCAAGAGCCGCCTCACCCGATAAGTATGGGCCGCGGCGAGTTCCTTGCAGCGGCTGGGCGCGGGACTTGTGTACGCGAGTGAGGCCGGTGCGTTGCGAGGCCTGGGACGATGCGCGTCCATAGGATGACGCCCCGGCGGAATCCCTGGACCACTTTCAAAGGCCTGCCCATGCATCCTCATGCCTCTCTTCGTTGCAGCGCGTACGTACTGACCCTGGTCTTGTGCTGGCCGGGGCTGCCCGGCTCTGCGGTGCTGGCCCAGGCCACCGGCGAGGCGGCCGGTACCGGGAAAGTGATCGGGTATTCCGCTCCATCGCTCTCCGAACTTGAGGCCGGCTCCGCGAGCGAACTGGTCTGGTTTATCGAGCGCTACTCGACGGACCGTGCAGCGCTGCGCCGTCTGGGCTACGCCGAAGTCTCGCCTCGGCATGCCGCCTTGCGACGATCCTTTCTCGAGCAGTGGCGGCAGCGCCTCGCAACGGTCAATTTCGACACCCTCGGCCAGGACGGGCGAATCGATTACATCCTCATGCGCAACCACCTGGAGTACGAGTCGCGCCAGATCGAGATTGATGCCAAGTCGCTCGAGGAGATGTCGAGCCTGATTCCGTTTGCGGAGATCATTCTCAACCTTGATGAGCGGCGGCTGCGCAATGAGCGCGTCGATGCGCCCGGGGCGGCGACGGCGCTGGATCAACTCGTCCGGCGCATCGACGCGACGCGCGCTGAGGTCGAGGAGGCGCTCAAGGCCGGGCCCGAGCGGAAAGGTGAAGCGGGCGGCGAGGGGGAGGTGACGGCCGGCGGCGACGAGGCGGCGGCCCCGGAACAGGGCGCCGCGCCGCCGACTCCCAATCTCAAGAAGACCGTGGCGAATCGCGCCGCCGGAGCCGTGGACGACCTTCGCCGGACGCTTCGCGGCTGGCACGGCTTCTACAGCGGCTACGACCCCGTCTTCACCTGGTGGCTTGACGAACCCTACAAGGCGGCGGACAAGGCGCTCACCGACTACGCGGCGTTCCTCCGCCAGCGCGTCGTCGGAATCAGGCCCGGAGATGAATCTGCAATCATCGGCGATCCGATCGGGCGCGAAGCGCTCCTGAGCGATCTGGCGATGGAGATGATTCCCTACAGTCCCGAGGAACTCATCGAAATCGCCAACAAGGAGTTCGCCTGGTGCGAGGCAGAGATGCTCAAGGCCAGCCGCGATCTCGGCTACGGGGACGACTGGCACGCCGCGCTCGAACACGTCAAAACGCTCCACGTCGCCCCCGGCGAGCAACCGGAACTCATTCGCGAACTGGCGCACGAGGCGATTGATTTTCTCGAAGAGCGCGGTCTGGTCACGATTCCGGACTTCTGCAAGGTTCTGTGGCGGATCGAAATGATGTCGCCGCAGCGGCAGCTCATCACGCCGTTCTTCACCGGCGGCGAGGTCATCAGCGTCGCGTTTCCGACGGCGTCGATGACGCATGAGCAGAAGATGATGAGCCTGCGCGGCAACAACCGGCACTTTGCGCGCGCCACGGTGCATCACGAACTCATCCCGGGCCACCACCTCCAGGGCTACATGACCGCCCGGCACAACACGCACCGCTCCGTCTTCGGCACGCCCTTCTGGACCGAGGGCTGGGCCCTCTATTGGGAGATGCTCCTGTGGGACCTCGACTTCCAGCGCTCGCCGGAGGATCGCATCGGTATGCTCTTCTGGCGAAGCCACCGCTGCGCACGGATCATCTTCTCGTTGGGTTTCCACCTCGAACAGATGACGCCGCAGGAGTGCATCGACTTCCTCGTCGATCGTGTCGGCCACGAGCGCGAGAATGCGACGGCCGAGGTGCGGCGCAGCGTGGGCGGACAATACAGCCCGCTCTACCAGTGTGCCTACATGCTCGGCGGGCTTCAGTTCCGCGCCCTGCACCGAGACCTCGTGCAGACCGGGAAGATGACCGACCGTGAGTTCCATGATGCCATCCTCCGGATGAACCGCATCCCGGTGGAGATGATCCGCGCGCATCTCGAAAAACTGCCGCTCCGCGCGGATTACGCACCCGAGTGGCGCTTCTACGGCGAGTGAGGCGGCGGTCGGCCCCGCGGTGCGGTCCAGGCCGGCCCCGTATGCACTGAACCTCCCGGCGCAATCCGGCAAAAGGATGACGCCAAGTCCGCTTCCGCGCCCGCCTCCGCAGCGCGGCTCAAGGTGCGCCTTCCCTCGGCGCGGCAATGTCGCGTTCCGCACGGGCCGTCGCGACGAGCCGGATGTGAAACAGGGTCGTTTCCCATGACGCATCGCCTGCGGTGCGCGGTATGAATCCATATCACGAATCAACGTCCGCACGGGCCGTGCGGAAGGACTCAGCAGGAGGATTCGCCATGACTACCGCCACCGTCAAGTCCGACTCGCAGATCAAGACAGACGTGCTCAACGAACTCAAGTGGGATGCGCGCGTCGATGAGACCGACGTCGGCGTGCAGGTGCACGACGGCATCGTCACGCTCACCGGCAACGTCAACGCCTACGTGAAGAAGGTCGCAGCCCGCGAGGCCGCTCACCGCGTCTTCGGCGTACTCGACGTCGTCGATCAGTTGCAGGTCAGGCCCTCGACGATCTGGGCGCGCACCGACGAGGACCTGGCGCGGTCCGTCCGCGAGGCGCTTCGCCTCGACGTGCTCGTCCCGGAGGCCGGCATCACGACCACCGTCGCCTCGGGAATCGTGACGCTCGAAGGGCGCGTGGACAACTGGACCCAGCGCTCAGACGCCGAACGCGCCGTGCGCCGCCTCGCGGGCGTGCGCGGCGTGATCAACCAGATCACCGTCGTCCCGCAGAAAATCAGCGCCGCGCAGATCAAGAACCAGATCGAAGAGGCGCTCGAACGGCAGGCGCAGCGCGAAGCGAAGCGCATCGGCGTCGCCGTGAGCGACGGCGTCGTGACGCTCACCGGCACCGTTCGCTCGTGGAGCGAGCGCAACGCGATTGAGCGCGTCGTCGGATTCTCACCGGGCGTGCGGCAGGTGGCCGACCGAACGACGGTCGACCCCTACGTGTAACGGCCGCCGCGCCGAAACCCAACCCGCCTGCGGCGCCGCGGAATGCGTCGCCGAACACGGAAGAAACGGAGGACAGCCATGCCCCTGAGGTCACTCAAGGACCTGCTGATTCAGCAACTTAACGAACTCTACGCAGGAGAAAAACACGCCGGCCAGGTGCTGCCGAGACTGGCGCACGCCGCATCCTCCCCGCGGCTCGCCGACGTGTTCGAAGGATACGCGGGCGAGGCGAAGGATCACGTCGAGCGTCTTACGACCATCTTCGATGAGATGGATGTCAAGCCGCGGCGCGCGGAGGCGAAGGGAACCAAGGGCCTGCTCGAGGATTGCCTGCGCCTCGCGGACATGGAAAACGCCGAGGTGCATGTGCGCGACGCCGCACTCATCGCGGTCGCCCAGCATGTCAAGCACGACGGAATCGCCGGCTACGGCTGCGCACGGACGTGGGCAAGACTGCTGGGGATGCACGAGGCGGCCGACCTGCTCCACAAGTCGCTCATGGAGGAGCGCAACGCCGACGCGGAACTCACGCGAATCGCCGAAGAACTCAATCTCGAAGCAGTTGAAGCGACCAGCGCCTGAAGGCGCCCGACTGCCGCAGACACGAACGCGGCGCGAGGTGGACGACTGTCCGCCTCGCGCCCCGGGCTGGAAGCGAGACACCCTGACGACCGACGGCATCGAGTCGTCGATGCGGCAGGGCCGGGATTCTGTGCGCCTGCCGTGTCTCTCTACATCGCAAAGGGATAGGTCTCCGGAACGCCGGCCGCCTCGTGCGACCGCAGCGGCTTCACGGCTGCGGTCTCGTCGAACCAGATGTATTCGTCGAACTGCGCGGGCAGGGACGCCTGGAAGTAGTGGCTTGGCAGTTCCGTCTCCGGCCGGTAGATCACGCCGATAGCGCGCTCGAGGCGAGGCGGGAGCAACGCCTCGCGCAGGCCGCTCCCGAGAGGCCGGCGCAGCGGCAGCAGGAATGCCCCCACCCCCGTCTCGTGACAAAGGCGCTCGTAACTGTCCTCGTGCGCCGGGCGAACGGACATGATCCGCATCGGCTCATCCCAGTTGGCGGCGGCGGCGACGGCGCCATGGTCGGTGCCCATGCCGATGTTGAACGCGCCCGGGCCGAAAGTCTGGCGGGCCAGTTGGCCGATGTTGATCTCGCCGCGGGCGCCCATCTCCGTGGCGGAGGCGTCGCCCACGTGGGAGTTGTGCGCCCAGACGACGGCGCGCGCGCCCTCTCCGCGATGCGCGAGGACCGCTTCGAGAGTGTCAAACATGTGCCGGTCGCGCAAGTTCCACGACTCGCGCGAGCCGTAATACATCACGCGGTAATACCGCTCCGCCTCGCGGATGACCGTGGCGTTCCGCTGGGCGTCGAAGAAATCCTCACCGTCGCGCGCGAGGTAGTCCATGCGGCGCGAGAGAAGGCTGGTCAGCATGGCGACCGCCTCGCGCTCGCAGCCGGGCAGGGCGCCGCTGACAGTGGCGCGTCCGTACGTGGCGGGATCCATCTCCCAGGGCGAGAAGCAGCCGTAGCGCACACGCGCCGCGCTCGCGGCCGCGGGGTCGACGCGTTCGAGGTACTCCAGCACGGCGCCGATGGAGTTGTTGAGGCTGTAGAGGTCAAGCCCGCAGACGCTGACTTGCTCGTCGCGGCTCGCCGCGGCGCGGTTGTGCTGCGCCAGCCAGTCCACGAAGTCCTGCGTCTCGCGGTTGCGCCACATCCAGGTCGGGAAGCGGGCGAAGGGCGGTTCGCGCAGGGGCGGGCCGCTCCGGCCGCGCACGTGCCGGTCAATCATCGCGACGTCGGGCCAGTCGCCTTCAATCGCCACGATGTTGAAGGCCCGGTGATCGATCAGTTCCCGCGTGATCCGCGCGCGCATCCGGTAGAACTCCGAGGTGCCGTGCGTCGCCTCGCCGATCAGGACGATGCGGGCGCCGCCGATGCGGTCGAGCAGGCCTTCGAGCGGAACGCGCTCGATGTCGCCGATGACCTCGCACGACTCGGCGATGATCGCGCCGAGGCGCTCACGCTGCGGCGCCGGGACGCGCAGCGGCCTCGGCGCGCGGTGCGGCGCCAGCGGCAGTCCGTCCGCCGACCACCCCTCGCTCCCGACCAGCGGCACAAACTGGACACGCCCGAGCGACTCTCGTTCGTAGTCATGCTCCCCCTTGCGCGTAACGCGAAGGAGCGTCTGCGTGCGCGGTTCGGCGCCAACGGGAATCACCAGTCGTCCGCCGATGGCGAGTTGTTCGAGCAGGCTGTGGGGCACGTCAGGCCCGCCCGCAGAGACGATGATCACGTCGAAGGGCGCTTCGTCCGCCCACCCCCGCGAGCCATCGCCCTGCACGACCACGACGTTGTCATAGCCCAGCGACCGGATCCGTTGACGCGCAAGGTCGGCGAGCGACCGGTGCCACTCGATCGCATAGACCTTGCGCGCGACGCGGCTGAGGACGGCGGAGGCGTAACCCGACCCGCATCCGACCTCGAGTACGCGGTCGGCCGGTCCGACGCCCGCCGCCTCGATCATCAGCGCGACGATGTAAGGCTGGGAGATTGTCTGCCCCTCCTCGATGGGCAGTGGCGAGTCTTCATAGGCGAACTCGTGCAGCCAGCCGGGCACGAAGGCTTCACGCGGCACTGTACGCATCGCGCGCAGCACTGCTTCATCGCCGATGCCCCGCGAAGCAATCTGCTTCCGCACCATCGCCTCGCGCTGATCGGCGAAGGAGACCATGACAGAGAAGTCTAGAGTCGGCGCCAAGGCCGTCTCCGGGGAAATCGCCTCGATTGCAGCAAGGCGCCTCTGCGGCGGTCCGCGGCGCGCTCGCCCGCCGGGCGACAAGCCGCCGCAAGAGGCCAACAATCCACCACCAGCCGGAGTGGCGGAATGGCAGACGCGGCGGATTCAAAATCCGTTGCCCGATAAGGGCGTGTGGGTTCAAGTCCCTCCTCCGGCATTGGCTGCGATGGGCGATTCTGCGGACAGAGCGCTTCAGGGGCCGTACTCCTTCGGCGCATGACTCTCGCCGTGGCAGGTGAGGAAACACCGGCCCTGGAAGCGGCCCTCATCCACGAACTCCAGCCGGCCCGTCGCCGAATCCGGAGAGACAATCGAGAGATCGAAGTTCATGAGGTGGCTGTGATGGCGCGCGCTGCCCTGCGATGAAATGCCATGCGCATCGTGGCAGGCGAAGCAGGGCGTCCGCTCGTCCACGATGTGCCTGCGGTGCCCCTTGAAAGACTCGTCGCCGAGGATGCTGTTTCGGCTGTGGCACGAGTAGCACAGGGCGTAGTTCGCGGCGCTCTCGCTCGTGTAGTCCAGCATGGCGTAGCGCCTGCGCAGGAGGGGCTCGTGATTGGAGCCGTGAACTCCCGCGGCTCCGGAGCCGCCGGCCATGCCTCCCGTATCTGAACTGTGGCAGTCGTTGCAGTACATGACGCTCGCGGTCGTCCATGGCGGCAGCAGGCTGGGTACATCATCATTTCGCCCCGGGCCGGCGACCGGATGGAACGACACGGCCGTCGGATCGAATCGGAGCCGGTTGTTGACTGTCATGATCTGGCGCGTGACGCGGGGAGGCACGGCGTTCCGGTCGCCGTGGCACTTGAAGCACACCTCGTACTCGAACTGCGCGACGGGAATCGCGCTGCCGGAGAGACTCACGCCGCTGACGCTGCCGAAGTTTGCCGGTATCGACGGCGCGCTGGCCGAGCCGTGGCGCATCGAGTGCGGCTCGTGGCAGTCGGTGCAGGTCACGTCGAGGGGAATGGGATCGGGCGGGTCGATCTCGCGGTCCGTGTCGTGAACACTGATCTTGTGCAGGTCAGGGTTGATGTTGGGCGCCGAGTGGACCGACCCGTCGTGACAGTTCATGCACGCGGCGGTGACGTTCACGCCGCGCAGGAGATAAGGTCCGCTGGGAGCGGAATGCGGCGAATGGCACGCGATGCAGTCGCGGTGGCCGGTGACGGTCGTCGAGTCGACCTGGTGGCAGGCGATGCACAACTCCGAGTTGCCGTTGTGCATGACGAGGAACTGGCCCAGCGCGTTGTTGTGCGGGTTGTGGCACGTCGTACACTGCATCTCGCTGTTTGCGTCGAGCCGCACGGCGCCGGGCAGGTGCGACGGAGGCCTGATCTTCGGATCCTTCGCTGAAAGCGCCGACGTGTACCGGAAAGAGACGGGGTGATCGTCGGAGAGATCGGTCCCGAGGTTGGAGCGTCCGGGCGGCATGGTCGTGATGCCGCCGCGCATGGTGATGAGTGAGGAACGAGAGAGCACAGCCCCCAGCGCGATCGTCCCGTCGTGGCAGGAGAGGCACATCTTGGAGGCCCCCGTCGGCTGGCCGGGGTCGGCGTCGAGGGCGCGGCTGGTGTAGGGCGTGTACGCATCGAGAGGCATCGCGCGGTTCCACAGCGGCACGATCGGTGACGACTGGTGCGGCGTGTGGCAGAAGATGCATACCTGCTCCTCCGCCACCGCCCGCACGTCGCCGCGACCCTCTGCGGAGAGATTGTGCAGGCTGTCGACCACGCTCGTCTGCTGAGCGAGGCATGACGTACCCGCGAGCGATGCAGCCGCAAGGGCTGCAACAGAGTTGGAGCGTCTCATGGAAGCACCTCGCCCACTCCCGATTCAGGCGCCCGCTCCGACGCGGGCGCTCGATAGTCGAAGACCTGAATGCGCTGGTTGAACGTGTCCGCGATCCACAGGCGGTCCGATGAATCAATGTGAATGCCTGAGGGAAGCCAGAACTCGCCTGGACCGCGACCCTCGCGCCCGAAGGCCATCAACAGCACACCTTCGGATGAATAGACCTGCACAGCCTCGAATTGCGCGTCGATCACGTAAAGATGATCTTCACGGTCCACGGCAATCCCCTTGGGGCGCGAGAAGTAGCCGGGCATGTCGCCCCGGCTGCCGATCTGGAGACTCGGGACGTATTGAAGGGTAGAAGCAACGGGCATCCGCGAGTCGCCCGCGTCGCCGGCCCCATCGGCTCGCTCGGGGACAAACTGCTGAATGCGGCAATTGAGGGAGTCGGAGACGTAGAGCCGGCCGCGATGATCGATGAGGACATCGACGGGGAAGTTGAACTGCCCGAGCGCCGCGCCGCGGCCGCCGATGCGCGCGACCGGCTGGCCGGCGCGGTCGAAGAGGACGACCTGGTGATTGCCCGCGTCGGCGACGAAAAGAGTGGAGGTCGTGTCGTCATACGCCATGCCGCAGGGGCGAATCAGCTCATCCTGCCCCCAGGCATCAAGGACGTTGCCGGCGGCGTCGAAGATCCAGATCAGGCTGGCGGCGGAATCGGCGACGAAGAGCCGTCCGTCCGCGGCCCGCGCCAGTCCGACGGGGTTCACAAAGCCCGCGGATGGGGCGGGCGACCATTGCTCATACTTACGCCTGGCGAGGTCGAAGACGTGCACGACGCGGCCACCACTGTCGGCCACGAAGACGCGGTCCCGTTCGTCGGACTCCACGGCGAACGGATGGAGCATGCCCATGACGGGCTTGCGGCCGAAGAGAGCATCATGAATTGCATCGCCCATTGGCCGGGCCGCCTTGAGGTCCGCGGAAGTCGAGAGTTGACCGACATAATGGATGCGCGGCTCATCCGGCGGGCCGGGCCAGCTGATCGGCGTCGCCGGCGGCTCAAAAATCGGGCCCGCAGGGCGGGCGCATCCCGCAGCCGAAGTCATCACGACGCCAAGCGCCCGCGTGAGCGACCGCCGGCGCGCAACAAGTGCCCGTTTCAGGCGGGCGGGCGGGCTCGGGATGAAGCGATGAACAAACATGGCTGATTCAGAACGAGCGGCGGAACCCCATTTCAAGCGCCTGTGTCAGGCGCTCCTCCGTGGGGGAGTCAAACATCGAGTTCCTTCCCGAAAGGTAGACCTCCGTCTGCCGGTGCCTCCAGTTGATGCTAAGGCGTTGTTCGAAACCCTGCGAGTGCCCGTCGAGAGCATCTTCCTCGTCGCGCCAGATCACCTGGGCACTGAGCCGGAGTTTGTTGCTCAGTTGCTGATTCCAGATGGCGCGGACGACGGCGAGGTTGACCTGGTTGTTGATCGCGGTGAAGTCGATGATCTGGTAGTTGCCCGAAAGGCTGATCGACGATCCGCGTCCGAGCGTGTGGACGTACCACGCCTCGAACCGCGTGGCGGTGAAGGGCGAGATGGTGCTGTCGTAGGATTCGTATTCGGCGTTGAGGGTGAGAGGCCCGGTGGTGTAATCGGCGCCGACGATGAGGTCGCGCGACTCATCGAGAATGAAGAAGGTCGGGTTGGGGCTGTCGATGTCCGAGTCGCGCTGGAGGTAGCGGAGGTAAAGCCCGAGGCCGCGCAGGAACCCCTCCTGGATGTCATAGCGAGCGCTCAGGCCGAGGCTGGTCGTGTTGACGGTGCTGGCCGGCTCGGGTCCGATCGTGTAGTCGATGAGCACGGTCTGCCCGTCGCTGATGCTGCCGCCGATGACGCGGCGTACCTCGACGCGGTCGGGGAAGCCTCGGAGCGTGTAGTCCAGCCCCTCGGCGTAGAAGATGAGGCCGGACAGGTCGGTGATGACGATCGAACCGACGATGATGTTCTGCCGGGCGAGGACGATGGGCGCGGGGTCGTTGAATGTTCGAGGCTCGTCGAGGATCCGCAGAGGCGTTCCGCGCGGCCCGTCGTCGCGGAGGTTGCCGCCGACCGAGGCGGTGGCGCTGAACACGCCGTAGGGCACGCGCTTAACGTAGTCGAGCGCCACGTCGCCGAAGTACTCGTTGCTGTTGAAGCCGTCGGTGCTAAGCGTCGAGGCGCCGACGTTGGCCGTGGTCACGAGGCTCTCGAAGAGGCGATGCCGGAGGCTGAAGTTGCCTCGCAGGAAGTCCTGGCTCGAATCCTCGCGCTCCTGCGTCTCGTAGAACAGATCATAGCGGGTCTGGAAGCGGTCCGTGTGCCGTAGCCGCAGCGATTCGTCGAAGGTGATGCGGCGGAAGGGCGAGTCGCCCGTCTGTTCGAGCCAGCGCATTCTTGAGCGCAACTCGTGCAGATGGTGGTCGCCGAAGTTGAGCGTGTGCAGGGCCGTCGCGTCATGTCGGACGAATTCGAACGCAGCGCGCTGGGCGCCGGACTGCCGGACCGCGTCCATCGTGTAGTCAAGGCTGAGGGTCTGCCTTTCGGCCAGGCGGATGATGCTCCGGATGTCAAAGGAATCCTGCACGACGCCGAAGTCGAGCGCGCCCGTCGAGTCGACCTGTTCGAGGTCGCGATGGAAATACTGGATGGTGGTCGGCGCGCGATCGTTGACGAACTGCACAATCCCGCCGTGCTCGGTAAGGATCGAGTCGAAGGACGGGCCAAAGAGGCGGTCGATGTTCGTCTGCGTGCGCCGGCTGTAGGCAGTGATGGGCATGGAGGACCGGCCGAGGATCAGCGCGCGAAAGTCGTAGTTTGTGTCCAGTGTGGTGGTGTCTTCGTTCAGCCCGGTCGACTCGCTGTCGAGCGACTCCTGGTCGAGCAGGAGTCGGCCGGTGAGGGAGAGTTCTATGAAGTTGGGGTGGAGAATGTAGGCATCGGTCGAGAGTTCGATGCTGGGGCGGAGGATGGTCTCGGTGTCGCGGATCGTGCGCTCGCCCGGACGCCGGCGTTCGTCGGCGCGGTAGCGGGCGAGCATCTCGACCACGCCGCGGATGCGCTGGATGACGAACGACTCGAATTGCTCCTGGTGCTCGCCGACGATGACGGGCCCGCCCTCCTCGGGGGGGGGGAGGCTCTGTGCGGCCGCGGGCCGCGCCGAAGCGACGGCGACGGCGGCCGCGGCCGCCACGGTTGCGGCCCCTCGCCTGGCGCGGCGGGGCTTCACGGCCCGCCCCCACTCCCGGCGCCGCCGCCGGCATCCTCGGCCGGCCCGGTCGGCTCCAGCGGCTTGGACGGCTCGGGCGGCTTCGGCGGACTCAGGTCGATGCGCAGGAAGTACATGTCGCGGCCGCCGTGCCCGATGTGGCAGTTGAGGCAATCTCGCCCGAGATCCTCGTGCTCGGGTATTCCACCCGCTTTCAGATCCACCGCCGCATGGCACTGGAGGCACAGTTTCGGCGCACGCTCGCGCAGCAGGTGAGCGTAGCGCGACTCGTGCGGCTCATGGCAGGCGAGGCACTCGACAGAGGCAACCGGCCCGTGCATCCAGGGGTGTTCCTCGCGCGTCCCTGCGTGGCACTTGAGGCACACCTGGGCCGTCACCCCCGAGTACCCTTCGAGGGACATCGAGAACTTCCCCACCTCACCGTGGCAATCGCTGCACTTGTCAGCCGCGTACGGTGCGTGCTGCGTCACAACCAGGGCGATGCGGTTGTCCTCGTCGCCCTCGATCGTGGACTGCATGGACGGCGGCAGAGGCACGCCGTCGAAGACGAGGCTCAGCCACTTGTAACGCTCTTCCGGAGTACCGCAACTCCACAATGCCAGCGAGGCCAGCGCAAGCATCCAGCCCAGGGGGCGGCATCGGTGAGCAGTGGATCGCAGCGCCATCGAACACGATCTCGCTTTCCTTACCGCTTGAGATCGGCGGGAATCTCCTCCGGCGAGACCTCGCCGCCGATCGTCGGACTGCCGGCCGCGGCCGCGTCCTCGATTCCGAGAGTGATATCGGCCTGACTGGCCCGGATGTCCGCAACGGTGACGCCGGGGCGCAACTGCCCGAAGGCATAGACCGACACCTTGTTCTCGGTGAACTGGTTGGTGACGAGGATGAGGTAGCGGGCCTCGAAGTCGGGATGGAGGTACTGCTTGAAGAGGTCCATGTCGCCATGGTGAATCGTAATGCCGACAGGGAGATACATGGCGCCGGGGTGCTGTCCGGCGGCGCCGAAGAATGTCAGGATGTACCCGTCGGGGCTGAACACCTGCACGTTCTGGAACGCGGAGTCCACGATGTAGATGAGGCCCTCGTCATCAACGGCAAGGTGCTTGGGCCGGCGGATCGCTCCGATGTTGTTGGTGATGGTCCCGAAGCCGAAGAGGAACTCGCCGTCGGGGCTGAACTTCTGCATCTTGCAGCGGATCACGTCGGTCACGTAGACGTTGCCGTCGGCATCGACCTCGACGCCGAGCGGACGGACGAACTTGCCGTCCTCGTCGCCGCGCTCGCCGATGTGTCCAAGGGGAGAGCCGGTGAAGCGGTCGAGAATCTCGACTCGCTGCGCGACGAAGTTGGCGACGTAGAGACGATCGCCGAAGACCGCCAGTCCTGAGGGCTGCCAATCCTTCATCGCGAAAGTCCTGACGAATCGCTCGTCGGCGTCGAAGACGAACACGAGGTTGCGGGCGATGTCGGCGACGTACTTCGTGCCATCGTCGGCGATGGCGATGTCGGTGGGTCGCACGAGTATTTCGCGCCCCGTCGTGCCCATGATCCGCGTCTGCTTCTTTCGCAGGTCGAAGATCATGACGGCGCCGCCGCGGATGTCGCAGGTGTAGACGCGTCCGTTCCACATCTCCACGCCATAGGGCTTGTTGACTGCGGACTCCGTCTGGGTCTCCTTGCCGTACACGATGTCGGCGAGGGCGCTTGGCTTGTACTCGGAGACTTGGCCGCTGTGCTGGAAGGAAGCAAGGAACTGGATGCGTGGCTCGTCGGGATAAGGGGGCCAGAAGGCATATCGCGTCGGAGTGGCTGCCGCCTCGGGCGTCCTGGTCGTGGATGCGCAGCCTCCGTGGAGCAGAATCACCAGCAGGGCGAGAAGTGCGGCACAGCGCCGATCGAGATGGAGCAGGTCTTGAGTCATCATGGGGGACCCCCTGGTGCTGACTGGAGCGGCGCGGCAGGATTGCGGTGGTGAGAGGCCGACCGGGACGGCAGCGGGCGGGCGGCTCGAGTGCATCGTCGTGTCGGTCAGCGCCTCCTCCTCTCGGGCCGCGCCGATCAACGCCCGAGAGAAGGAAGCGTACAGGTCAGACAACAGGCCGGTGGATCGCCTTACTTGATGTGGCAGGCGAGGCACATCTGGCTGCTGGTGTTGGAAATGCGAAGCAGATCGTCGTGCCCGCCGCGCCGATGCGGCTCATGGCAGGTGGCGCAGGAAATGACCGGCTGCACCTGGCCATTGACAAGCATGTCGCGCAGTCGTCCCATGCTCGAGTTGCCGAACGTGACGCCTTCCCACGAGGAGCGCGGGTTGTAGCGGCTGCCCTCGTAGATCGGATTCCAGACCGCCGACGAGCCGACCGGGTGATCGTCGGTGAGATCAGTTCCGATCAGTTCGCTTCCGAAGATGAACTGATTCCCGTTGCGCCCGCCGAAACTGTCGAGCGCGACGGTTCCGTCGTGGCACCCCATGCAGAGGATGCTGTAGGCGTCCAGGGCGTCGTTGCGGGGCATTTCGCCGTCCTGCGTCTTGTAGATCTGGCCCTCCGAGGGGAGCGCGTGGTTCCAGAGCCGCTCCGTCCCGTAGCCGTTGATGTCAACATGCATGGCATTGTGCGGAGTGTGGCACGGCAGGCAGATCTGGTTCCGCGACCAGCCCGCATTGGAGAAGTCGTGGGCGCTTCCCACGATCTGTCCATTGGCGCTGGCTGCACTGAAAACGCTTGCCGCGCCGATGGCAAGCAGTGCCGATGTGAGTTTCCTGTATTGGCGCTGTTTCATGGCAGAACTCCTTTCGTTCGTTCTTGCGGCCGTCGGTACGCGGCGGTCGCGTGTGTTGAAGCCGCCCGCCCGCAGCCGTTTCAACGGGCGCGGGACACTGTGACAGGTACAAGAGGCGTGCCATCCTGGGCAAGGTGAATTCCCCGACTGAGCGGGCTGACGGTCCGCGTAATGCGGCCTTGAGGGCGGTTGGGTGCGGTCTCCCTGCGCGACCCTCCACGGTCTGTCCCACGGCCAAGAAAGTGGTCCGGGACGCGTTCCCACGCATGAGAATGCCACCGCACTGCTTGCAGACGCCCGCCGAAACCGTTCGTCGGCGAACATGCACAGCGCCCGAGGAACTCGGTCACGCAGGGAATGCAATGCAGGCGGCAATCACGCCGTGATTCGCCCTGTTCTTCACGGTCGCCGGCGCCGGGAAATGGCGACGATCAGGGAATCGGCCCCGCAAGGCGCGCACGCGCGTCCCAGTACAGGCCCGTGGCACGCACGTTGTTACGAGTCTCGCGGGACACTTCCCCGGAGCCTCGCGATGACCCGGATACGGACCAAACTGATTATCGCACTTCTGGCCATAAGCGCCGCCGTTGCCTATCTCGTACAGGCCGGCGTGCGGGCGGGCTGGGTCTACTCGATGGAGGCCGCGGCCTTTCTTGAGAACGCCGAGATGCACGACCGCCGCGTCCGCCTGAGCGGAGCGGTGTCGTGGGAGAACGTTGAGTCCAACCCTGCGATGCTCTATGCGAAGTTCGACCTCGTGAGCAACGGCAAGTCGTTGCCGGTGATGTACCGCGGCGCGGTGCCGGACATGTTCAGACCGGGGCATGACGTGGTGCTCGAAGGCCGGCTCGACGACCAGGGCGTCTTTCAGGCGGATGTTCTGCTGACCAAGTGCGCCAGCAAGTACGACGAAGTTTCCCCCCACAGCGAGATCGAGATGGAGACGGATCAATGATCCCGACACTGGGCACATTGACGCTGGCCGCCGCGGCCTTTGCATGCATCATCGTGCTGATCGCCTCCCTGGCGTCGGCGCGATTCAGCTCGGCGCCGGCGTTGAAGGCGGCGCGCTGGGGCCTCGCGGGCTTTGCACTTCTCATCTCGCTTGCGTCCGTGCTGCTGATCGTCGCCCTGCTCCAGAGCGACTTCCGCATCGCCTACGTCGCGTCGTATACAGAGCGCGCCCTTCCGACGGGGTACAAACTAGCCGCATTCTGGGCGGGCCAGGAAGGCAGCCTTCTGCTCTGGGCGGGGATGATCGCGTGGATGAGCGCCCTGGCCGGGTACACCCGCCGCGCCGGCAGCGGCCTCGGCGAAGCCGTGACCGTCGGCGTGCTGGCCCTGATCTGCGGCTTCTTCGCCTCCCTGCTGCTGTTCGCCGCCAATCCCTTTGAAGTCACGTCTGGCGCTGCCCCTGCGGACGGCCGCGGCCTCAACCCCATGCTCCAGGACTTCGCGATGCTGGCGCACCCGCCGACGCTCTTCCTGGGCTACGCGGGCTTCGCTGTCCCCTTCGCCGCCCTGATCGGCGCCCTGGTGGAACGGCGCACCGACGCCCGCTGGCTCAGCGACATCCGCCGCTGGATTCTCTTCGCCTGGCTGGCACTGGGCATCGGCATCATCATTGGCGCATGGTGGGCGTACATCGAACTCGGCTGGGGCGGGTACTGGGCATGGGATCCTGTTGAGAACGCTTCGCTTCTGCCCTGGCTCACGGCCACCGCCCTGCTGCACTCGATGATCATGCAGGAGCATCGCGGAGTGTTCAAGAGATGGAACGCCTCTCTTCTTGCCGCGACCTTCATCCTGTGCATCTTCGGAACCTACATCACGCGCAGCGGCATCGTGTCGTCGGTACACTCCTTCGGCGAGTCGCTCGTGGGGACCTTCTTCTTCGCGTTCATCATTCTCCTTCTCGTTGGCAGCGCGGCTGTCGTTGCGTGGCGCTGGCCGATCCTGGCGCCGCAGAGGCGGCTGGAGAGCCTGCTGGAGCGTGAGGGAGTCGTGCTGGTTGCCAACGTCATTCTGGTGCTCATGACGGCCACCACGCTCGTCGGGACGATCTTCCCCGTTCTGAGCCGATGGCTGCTTCCCAACGAAGTGACAGTCGGCCCCGAGTTCTACAACCGGATCGTGGCGCCGATGGGGCTGGTGCTTGTGGCGCTGATGGCGGGAGCGCCGGTGCTGGTGTACGGCCGGGACGCTGGCCGCCGGCTCGCGCGGGGCCTGGCATTGCCGGGCGCGGCCGGCGTCGTGCTGACCGCCGCAACCGCGGCCCTGGGCGTAACGAACCCGTGGGCACTGCTGGTTGCTTTCATTGCATCGGTCGCAATCGTCGGAATCGCCTCCAACCTCTTCCACTCAGTTCGACTGGAACGCCAGCACGCGCAGAGCAGCCTCGCCGCCGCGATGTGGCGTTTGCTCGACGCGAACCACCGCCGCTGGGGCGGCTTCGTGGTCCACCTCGGCATTGCGGTGATCGTGATCGGCTTTGCCGGCTCAAGCCTCTACCCCGAGAAGTCCACGCACCAGGTTTCGCCGGGACAGTCATTCGAGGCCGGGCGCTACTCCCTGACCTTCACCGGCCTGAAGGAAGAACGTCGGCGCAACTACACCGCCGTCGTCGCCGCGGTCACCGCCACGATGCCCGGCGGCCGCGTCATCGACGTATCGCCCGAGCGCCGCTTCTACGACAAGGCGGAGGATTCGTCCGCCCAGGTCGCTGTCCGATCAGGCCTGCGCGAGGACCTCTATCTCATACTTGCGGGCTGGGAGGCAGGCGGCAAGGTCACGGCGCTCCAGGTGATTGTCAACCCGCTGACGATCTGGATCTGGATCGGTACGGGTATTCTCACGCTCGGCTCGATCATCTGCCTTCTTCCACGGCTTGGGCGCGTTGCCCACGCCGTCTCCAACGGCATGAATCATGAACGGGAGGACTTCACGAAGGGCACGAGAGCCAACGCCGCCAATGGTTCAACGGTGCCGACAGGTGCTCAGGAGGACAGTCAAGAATCGCCACGACGACCGCGGCGACCGGCGCTGGAGCCGGTGTGCGCGGGCATGATCAACCGGGCTGATTCCTCCTCGATCCACCTGCGGCCCGGACCGGCTGCGGCCCCATCGTGCCCTTCGTGAACTCCTTCTCTTGTCCCTCGCGGCTTTGCTCATCCCGGAAGGTCGGATCATGAAACGTTTCCTTCTCGCCACCGCCTGCACCATCCTGACTGCGAGCACGGTGCCCGCGCAGGCGCCTGCGTCATCGGGCGCTCCCCCGCTGCTTGCGCCGCCTGACTCCGCACCGAAGCAGCCGGCGCCTCTGGACGAGGCCGAACTCCGCGAGCGAATGGCGGGCGGTCGCGGCAGCGTCGCGATCCGCGCGGTGCAGGGCACTCCAGGCGGAGCAGCGGTCGGAGCCGCACCCGTCGAGATCATCCTCGTGCACCGTGGGCAGGTCGTTCACAGCGAGAAGGCGCAACTGGACGAACACGGCGTAGTGGTCGTCGAGGGGCTTCCCGTCGCCATGGAGGTCACGCCCGTCGTCCAGGTCAACTACGCCGGCGTTTTTTACCAGGAGACCGGCGCCTCGATCAACCCGCAGAACAATCACGCCACGATCGAAGTCACCGTCTACGAAACGACCGACGAAGCGCCCGACTGGCGCATCGCCATGCGTCACGTCATGCTGGAGCAGACCGAGGCGGGGCTGCTCGTGTCGGAGATGGTCGTCACCTCCAACAGTGCCGATCGAACCTGGCTCGGCGACGTCGTGGATCCGTCGCCCGACGCCAAGCGGATTGCCGCTCGCTTTAATCTCCCCCGCGATGCGAAGGACGTGCAACTGGTCGGCGGCTTCCACGGATGGTGCTGCACGACACTCGACGAGACGGGCACGCTCGGCGTGCAGATGCCCATGATGCCCGGCGAGGCGCGCTACCGCTTCTCCTATGTTCTCCCGGTCAACAAGGCACAGGCGGAGATGCTCCTGAGCGCGCCGGCGCCCACGGATCACATCATCGCATTCCTCGCCGACGACGGCACGAAGGTCACGCCGCACGGCATGACCGATGCCGGCGCCGAGACGATGGGCACGACGCGCGTGCGTCTCTTCCAGGCTGATGCGCTCGCCGCCAACCAGGTCGCGGGCCTGACGCTTTCCGGGCTGACAGACGCCGGCGCGCTGCAGGCGGCGAGCGATGCGAGCAGCCGCATCAAGACCTTTGCCGGCATTGGCGCAGCCGTGGTGCTGCTGGCCGGCGTCGGATTCGTGTTTCTCCGACCGCGGCCGGCACGGACCGCCGCGTGAGACCAATCGACGCAGCCGCGCCCGACCGCGCGGCTGAGAAGCGAGACCAGGGCCATGACGGGCCAACTCCGAATCCAGACCGACGAAGCCGGCGGCGACGCACGTGAAGTGCGCCAGCGCGTGCCCGGCGCCCCTTCGCCGCTGCGCCTCGCGCCGCAAGTGGAGGCGGCGGCATGCTCACCCGCGGTACGGTCGCTCGGCGTGCACAAGGTCATCGATGACCGGCCCGTGCTGCGCGATCTGACCTTCGATCTCGCGCCCGGCTCCTACGCGGCCCTGCTCGGCGCCAACGGCGCCGGCAAGACCACGCTCCTGCGGATGCTCTCGACGCTCACCCTCCCCTCGCGCGGCCGCATCGAGATCTTCGGCCGCTGCACGCGGAAGCAGGGCGCTCTGATCCGCGCGGGCATCGGACTCATCGGGCACCAGTCAATGCTCTACCGCGACCTGTCCGCCCTGGAGAACCTGCTGTTCTTCGGGCGCCTGCACGACATTCCCGAACCAGGTGTCCGGGCGATGGACCTGCTCGAGTTCGTGGGCCTTGTGGATCGAGCCAACGATCCTGTCAAGACGTTCAGTCGAGGCATGGTCCAAAGGGTTTCCATCGCCCGGGCGCTTCTTCATGAGCCGAGGCTGCTGCTGGCCGACGAGCCTTTCGCCGGCCTCGACGCTCCCTCCGTCGCCGCAGTCGAGCGGTTGCTCGAGCAACTCAACACGGAAGGAATGGCCGTCCTCCTGGCCAACCACGACGTGCGGCAGAGCCTGCGCCTGGCCCGAACCGTGCTCGTGCTGAGGCGCGGGAGGCTGGTGCTGGACTGCCCGGCCGGGCAACTCAGCGCCGAGGACGTCCTCGGGGAGATCGACAAGCGATGAACCGCGCCATTCGCCACATCGCGCTCCTGACGGCCAAGGACCTGCGCATCGAAGCGCGCGGCAGGCAGACCATCGGCCTCGTCACCGTACTGGCCATACTCATCGTCGTTGTTCTGGCACTCGGCCTGGCGCCGGCGCCTGGCGCCAGCGGACTGACTGCGACGGCGATCCTCTGGGTTGCGTACCTCTTCGGCGGGGTGCTGATCTTCGAAAAGACGATGGCGGTCGAACGCTACGACGAGGCCCTCGCCGGACTGCTGCTGGCGCCGATCGACCGGGGCGCGATTTTTGCCGCCAAGCTCATCGCCAATCTCGTGCTCATGTTCACGCTGGCGCTGGTGGTGACGCCCGTGGCCGTCGTGCTCTTCCAGTTCGACCTGTCCGCGTCGCCGGGCGGTTTCGTGGTCGTCATGATGCTGAGCATGATCGGGTACGCGGCGATCGGAACGCTCTTCGCCGCCCTCACCAGTTCGACGCGCCTCGCGGGCGGGCTGCTCGCCATGCTCGTCTTCCCTGTCACGCTCACGATCATCCTCGCCTCCACCCGCGTCCTGTACAACCTCTTCGAGCATCAGCAGCCCGTCGGAGGCAGCGGGCTGGCGATACTCATCGCCTTTGACGTCATCTTCCTCGTCGCCTCGTGGCTTGTGTTTGAACTCGTGCTCGAGGCGTGAACAAGGAGCGAGAGCCATGAACTCTACCGCGATCAACCTCATCCCCCGCGTGTACTGGACGCTCACGGCCTTTCTCTTCGCGGCGGTGGGCGCGATGGTGATATTCTGGACGCCGCGCGAAGCGACGATGGGCGACGTGCAGAAGATCTTCTACGTCCACCTCCCCCTGGCCATCCACACGTTCCTTGCCTGCTTCGTCGTGTTCGTGGCGAGCGTGATGTATGTGCTCCAGAGGCGGTTGTGGTGGGACGATCTCGCCGGCGCGGCGGCCAAGGTCGCCGTTCTCTTCGCCTCGCTCGTGCTTCTCACGGGCATGGTCTGGGGCCGCAGCGCCTGGGGACACTGGTGGACCTGGAGCCCGCGCCTGACCTTCAGCCTCATCCTCTGGCTGCTCTACGTCGTCTACCTGATGATCCGGCCGTCGATCGAGTCGCCGCAGAAGCGGGCGATGATCAGCGCCGTCTACGGCGTCATCGCCTTTCTCGATGTGCCGCTGGTTTACCTCTCCACGAAACTCCTCCCGGACATTCATCCGGAGTCGATCTCGCTTGCGCCGCCGATGAAGATGACGCTCCTGGCATGGTTCGTGCCCATGACGCTGCTGGCGGCGGGGCTGCTTATCGCACGCTTCCGCCTGAACCGCCGGCGCAGCGTGCTCGAACGTGGTGCCGAGGAGGACCTTGAGGACGATCGAACCGAGGATGCGGCCTATGCCGGGCCGCACCTCACTCCCGCGGGGGAAATCGCATGAGCCCGACCGAATACGCCATTCTCGCTTATTGCATCACTTTCGTCCTTCTCGCAGGGTACGCGATGCTCCTGTGGCGCGAGAGCCGGCTGCTCCGCCGCCGCGAAGCGCAGGCTCGTACATCGCAGCGCTCTTCGAAAGGGCAAGGAGGCCGCCATGCAGAATCTTCCAACGCTTGAGGTCATGACCCGCGCGCTGCGTGCCGAGGTCTGCCCGCAATGTTCGCAGCGCGAGCCAAAGGGGTTGTGGCCCCTCGATCAGCCGCGCCCCTGTGAGGCGCAATGCACGATCTTCATGAATCTGCCGACGCTCCGCGCCGTGGCCGAGCAGATCGACTCACCCTTTCTCCTGCCCTACGAGCGGGCGATGGAGCAACTCATCTGCCAGTCCTGCACGGCCAGCCCTACCGCCGGAGATTTCTGCACGGAGAAGTCGATGCGCCATTGTCCGCTGAGCCGCTACGCGGGGCTGGTGGTCGATGTGCTCGAGCGGGTGGACCGCGCGCAGCCCAAGGTCCGGGGATAGGCGAAGATCAGTCGATGCGGCCGGCGATCGGGGCGGTTTCCTTTGTGGCCGCCCGTGCAATGCACTTCAGAATCCACTGGACCGGAGGAGATGCGCCTGCCTGCCGCCATGAATTGGAGTACCTCGCATGACTGCGACACGAACCACGCTCAAGGCCCGCGACGTGATGTCGCCCGAACCTGTCAACGTCGAGCCTTCCATGACGCTCTCCCAACTGGCGCGTGTGTTCGAGGAGAATGACATCTCCGGCGCGCCGGTGGTCAACGAAGAGGGTCGCCTCATCGGGATCGTCTCCAAGACCGATCTGATCCGCCGCTGCACGGAAGGAACGGTTGAGGTGCCGCCCGCCTACTTCTTCGAAGTGCTGTGCGAGCAGAGCGATGAGGATGAACAGCGCGCGCCCGAGGACCAGGTCTTCGTCGAGGACATCATGACCGAGGACCCGGTCTCCGTCGGACCCGACACGCCGGTGGCCGGCGTGGCGAAACTCATGTGCGACGGCCGTCTGCACCGCATTGTGGTCGTGGATGATGAGCGCTTCCCGGTGGGCATCGTGACCAATCTCGACCTGCTGCGCGTGCTGGCGCACGAGAGGTGACCCGGCGCCCGGAGCGCCTCGCGCATTGAAGGCCTCTGTCCGCCTCATTGTGAAGGAGGATCGCCATGAACCGCCCCACCGCTCACGACGTCTTCGCGGCGACGCTCCACAAGAGTGAACAATGGGTTGGTGAGGTGATGCGCGAACTCGGCGGCGTCGACGCCCACCAGGCCTATGCGGCTCTGCGGGCCACGCTGCACGCCCTGCGCGACCGCCTGAGCATCGAGGAAACGGCGCAATTCGCGGCACAACTGCCGATGCTCATCCGCGGCCTTTACTACGAAGGCTGGAGGCCGCGAGCACGAGTGGAACGCGTCCGCCACATGGACGAGTTCGAATCGCTCGTCCGCGACGAAGCGGGGAGGCCCTTCGATGCGCCGATGCGCGAAGTGATTCGCGCGGTCTTCCGCGTCCTGGCGCGCCATGTCAGCGCCGGCGAGATCGAAGACGTGATCGGCGCCCTGCCGCGGGACCTCCAGGAACAATGGCCCCCGGGATGAACCCGTTGCGTCGCACCGGGACCCCTTCGCGCGGCTATGCCTCGCGCGGACGGTTGCCGCGGTAGCGGATCACCTGCACATTCTCCAGCGTGACCAGCCCCTCCTGCACCATGGCGTCGATGTGCGGCATCAACTCGTCGATCTTCTCCCGGCTGTCCACGATCTCAATCACCATCGGAAGATCCTCCGAAAGGCGCAGGATGCGGGTCGTGTGCAGGCGGCTGTTGGCGCCGAAACCCATCGGGCCGCGCAGGACCGTCGCGCCGGCGAGGTGCAGTTCTCTCGCCTTGAGCACGATCGCTTCGTAGAGCGGCCGGCCCTGCCAGTGGTCGCTCTCGCCGATGAAGATACGAAGGAGAACGCCGTGCTCAGGGATGTGCATGATCACACTCCGTAGATCCGGTCCGACAACCGCGAGCCTGCCCACACGCCCATCAGTCCCAGGCCGTTGCTCAAAAGGAGATTGAGCGCAGCGAGCCACGTCTTCCGATCGGCCACGAGCGCAAGCGTCTCGCTTCCGAACGTCGAGAAGGTGGTGAAGCCGCCGAGCAGTCCCACGAGAATCGCGATTCGGTATTCCTCGCGCACGATCAGCGGGCCGGAGAGCGCCGCGCCGAGGAACCCGATTCCGAAGCAGCCGATGAGATTGACGACGAGCGTTCCGGTCGGGAATGACTCGCCGGCGAGCACGTGAACCCAGCCGCTAACGGCATAGCGCAGCACGCCGCCGAGACCGGCGCCGATGAAGATCAGGATCAGTTTGTTCATCGAGAACCTCCTACCGACCAGCCGCCGCGTCGGGCGGGTGATGAAGGTAGGAGTCATCAGGCCCGAAGAGGACCGGTTGCGGCGGACTCCATCGCCGAATGTCGCCACGAACAGTAGTCGGCTCGTGCTCAGCGTTCCCGCGCCGGCGGTGTGGTCCATCCCGATTCTCCGGTCAGAAGACCGGACGCCGGCCCGGACGGCGCCAGCGCGAACCCACACGAATGCGCGCGTCAACCACGAACGCCCCTCGTTCCAGCACCATCGTCGGATTGAAGTCCACCTCCTCAATCTCCGGGCACAGATCGAGAAGCGCCGAAAGGCGGAGAATGATCTCGCGCACGATCGCCTCATCAGCGGGCGGCGCACCGCGCCAGCCGCGCAGAAGCCTCGTCGCCCGAACCTCCGCAAGCATGTCCGCCGCATCGAGATCAGTCAGCGGCACAAGGCGCAGGGCTACGTCCTCAATCAGATCGACGAGCGTCCCCCCCGGCCCGTAGGCGATGATATGACCGAACACCTCGTCAAACGTGGCGCCGATGAGAATCTCGACGCCCCTGCGGATCGTCTGCTGCACGAGCACCGCGGTCATCCGCTCGCCGAGGCGCCCGGAAAGGTCGTGCCACGCGCGTTCGAGTGCGGCATCATCGGCGAGGTTGAGGAGAACTCCTCCGACCTCCGTCTTGTGCAGGATGGAGGGTCCGAGGGCCTTAAGCACGACCGGAAAGCCAATGGACCGGGCGGCCCGCAGCGCGCTTTCGAGCGAGTCGGCGACATGAGCGCGAGCGAAGGGGACGCCCACGGCGCTGAGCAGGTCGTGAACCTCCCCGGCGGTCAACCACCCCCCGCCGCGCACCCTGACCGCCTCGACGATCGAGCGAGCACGCCGTTCGTCGATATCAGTGAAGGCCGCGAGTCGGCCCGCGGGCCGGCTGCGCCAGCGCGCGTAGCGCAACGCCCGCGCCAGCGCCGTCACCGCCCCCTCCGGAAACCGGTAACTCGGAATGCCGGCCAACACGGGCGGCATGCCCTGCGCGCTCAGGAACGTGGCCAGTACCGGCTTGGCGCAGGCGTCCGGAACCGACTCGCGAATCGCCCTGGCCACGCGCTCCGGTGACCCGGGATGAAGGGGCACGAACAGCACCAGCACGCTGTCCACGTTCGGATCGTCAAGCAGCGCCCGCATCGCGCGTGCGTAATCCTCCGCATCGGCGCCGGCGATCATGTCCACAGGATTCGCCACGCTCGCCGCGGGCGGAAGAAACTCGCGCAGAGCGTGGACCGTGCGATCGTCGAGCGTGGCGAGTTCCAGCCCGGCGGCCTCGCAGGCGTCTGCGGCCATGATCGCCGGCCCGCCCGCGTTGGTCAGAATGGCGACGCGCGGCCCGCGCGGCAGCGGCTGGTGCGCCAGCAGCGTTGCCGCGTCGAAGAGTTCTTCCAGCGTGTTCGTGCGGATCACGCCGCATTGCCGGAAGAGCGCCTCCGCGGCACGGTCGCTGCCGGCCAGCGAGCCGGTGTGCGAACTCGCCGCACGCGCGCCGGCGCGCGATCGGCCCGACTTGACGCAGACGATCGGCTTGCGGGCCGCCAACTCGCGCGCAATCAGGCTGAACTTCGCCGGGTTGCCGAAACTCTCAAGATACAGCAGCACGACCTTTGTTCGGTCGTCCTGAAGCCAGTATTGCAGGAGGTCGTTGCCCGAGATGTCCGCCTTGTTCCCCACCGACACGAAGTGAGACAGGCCCAGGTTGAGGAGGCGCGCGTAGTCGAGTATCGCCTGCCCCAGCGCCCCGCTCTGCGTCATCAGCCCCACGCTGCCCTCCAGCGGTTGGATCGAGGAGAAGGACGTATTGAGGCGCACTGCCGGATCGGTGTTGATGACGCCGAAGCAGTTCGGGCCGATGAGCCGGATCCCCGCCGCGCGCAGACGCGACAGCAAGGCCCGTTCGCGGTCGCGCCCTTCCGCTCCCGTCTCCGAGTAGCCGGCAGTCAGGAGCAGAATGCCGCGCACTCCCTTGGCGATGCAGTCGTCGATGACGGCGTCAACATGCGCGAGCGGAACTGCGATCACCGCGAGATCGACCTCCCCCGGCACGTCGCGCACCGCCGCAAAGGTCGGAAGCGACTCGATCTCGCCCGCCTGGGGGTTGATCGGAAGGATGCGACCGCGATACCCGAGCGTAAGAAGATTGCGCACTACAATCGAGCCGATCTTCGAGGGATCGCGGCTGGCGCCGATGACGGCGACGCTGCGCGGCTCGAGGAAGATGCGCACCGATGCCACCGCCGATTCGGCTTGCCGTCGGTGCAGCCTGTGGTGATATTCGGGCGTGGGATCGAGGGCAAGACGCACGCGCATTACGCCCCCTTCGAGGCGGCGCATCACTTCGAAGCCCGACGCCGCAATCATGTTCAGCATGCGCTGGTTGTGCGCGTAGACGTCCCCTTCGAGGCTGTGGATGCCGTGGTCGCGCGCGATGTCGGCGAGGCGATCGAGCAGCGCAGTGCCCACCCCCCGTCCCTGGAGCGCTTCATCGACGATGAAAGCCGTCTCCGCCACGCCCTCGCGGCCGGGATCGCGCGCATACCAGGCCGCAGCGACCAGGCGTCCGTGCGCTTCACCTACGAGTACGAAGTGGTCCGCCGGGTCAGCAAACGCCGCCTGAGCGCGCGCCCCCTCCAGCTCGGGCACATTCAGAAAACGAATTTCGGAACTCTCCGGACGCAGGCTCGCCTGAAACTCGCGCAGAGCCGCGGCATCGGATGCCTCGGAGGGTCGCAGAAGAATCACCGACCCGTCGCGCAGCACGACGTTGTACCTGTAGGACGCGGCCCCGTCGGCGATCTGGCGCGATTCAATCATGTCGCATGAGTCCGGAGGAAAAGAATGCGGGCGAAAGGTCGCTCGCCCGCAGACCGGGAATCGTACCTCGCAAAAGGTGAGTGTCCGGTTGCGCCCGCAAACCCGGGAAACCGCCTTGCTCGCGACGTGCCTGGCGATCAGGCGTCGTACTTCACCAGCCGCTGCTCGCCTTCAAGCGTGCGCTCGCGCGTGAGATCCTGGGTCACTTCAAGCGTGCCGAGGTACGTTCCCGCCTCGTCGCGCACCGCGAAGTAGCGGATGTGCACGAAGCGCTCTTTGAAGTTGATCCAGAATTCGGCGACGTTCTGCCGCCCCGCCTTGAAGTCCGCGAGAATCTGCTCGACCTTGTCGAGGCTCTTGGGCGGGTGGCAGTGTTGCACCTTGCGTCCGATGACCGCCTTGGGCCGCACGAAGATGCGCCCCGCCCCTTCGCTGAAGAACCGGACGCGGTCCTCGGCATCGACGAAGGTGAGATCGACGGGCAGGACGTTGAAGACGCCGACGAGTTGCTCGAGCGTAAGCGCGCCGCTGGGGAAGATGATGGCGCCGGCGGCGGGCGGGGCCGGGGCAGCGGCCGGCGTCATGGCCAGCCCGACTCCGCCCGGCCCGCGCTCCGTCACCAGCGATTCGCGCTTCGCCGACGCCGCGGCCGACCGCGGGGCCGCCGGCACGGATTCGAGCAGCGCCTTCGCGCTCGGCCGATACTCGCGCCCCGGGTCGACGATGCACCAGCCGAACTGCGGCGACTGCGCCCAGATCTCCACCCATTCGCTCTCCGTGAGCGTCTTGATCGACATGGGCAGGAGGATGTTCTCCTCCTTGAAGATCATGTCGAGGACGGCCGGCAGGGCGGCGCCCGCGGCGCTGAGCACGGCTCCTCGCCACCGGGATTCATCGCGCGCTTCGGCGCAAACCGCCCCCTCAAACGCCTTCAGGAGCGCCCGAATCTCGTCATCCTTGGCCCACATGACCTTGGACGGACCCGTGATTCCGTGGCGCTCGAGGCACGTGAAGAGCAGGTGCTCCTTGCGCAGGTAGTGCTTGTCGACGTCGAGCAGCGAATTGAGCGCCTCGCGCACGTGGTTCACCGCGTCGGCGGTGACGGGCTTGCCTTCAGCGAAGAGCACCGGCAGGTGTTTGAGCATCGCCTCAGCGAGCCGCTTGAGCGCGGCGTTCTCGCTTCGGAAGGTCTCAACGGGGTGTCCCGCCGGGAATTCGGCCCCCACCTCCTTCGGCAGCGCCTCGCGAACAGCCGCAGCGTGATGATCGCACGCCTTGGCGACCTGCTCGACAGGCACGCCTTCACGGATCAGTTCATCCTCCGCCTGCGCAACGAGGCAGGCATCGCAGCCGGTGAGCAGGTGCGCCAGGCGCTCGCGCGCATGCGGCACATCGTCGTGTGTGACAACATCGCGCAGCACCGATTTGAGTTGCGCGAGGCGCTGCTGCTGCTGGGCGGGGTCTTCGAGAAGTTCGCTCATGATGGCCTCCCTTGGGTCGGGTGCTGCCTGACTGGATCATCAGAAGCATATCCTGCTAAATCGCTCCGCTTAGCGTCTTTCGTGCCCGATTCGTCAATCTGGGGCATGTTCCCTATCGCGCCGCCAGCACGGACCCGAAAAACAGGGTTTGGACGCTCGGCATGCAGAGGCCGCGGAGAATCGCGTTCGACGACGGCGTGACGGCTACGGCTCTCCGTCGGCCAGGTTCACTGGCCAACCCGGCCGTGTGGGGCTGAAGGCAGTTCGGCGCATGGTCCAACTCCTGCCGTACTCAAGCCGCAGGCCGCGCAACCATCAAGTGTGCCCCCCCCACGCCCGGTGGGCGACAGCCATGCTCGCTCTGCATGCATCCTGTTCACCGTTCCGCTGCTCTCAATCCCGCACCTGCGTCAGGCGCAGCACGGCGCCGCGGAGGAAGTTGATGTGCTGGTCGCCCGGGAGGACGTCGAGTTCTTCGGCGAGGACCACGCCGTGGCTGCTTCTCGGCATCGCGGCTCAATCGGCCACATCGCCGGGCAAGTCCTGGCTGTGCCCTCAACTGATCGGCGTGCCCGACGGCATCGGCAGGACTCGAAGGCGGTGCGGCGGCGATCCAGTGAAGGCAGTCGCAACGACGTGAGGCGGCCAGTCGATGGCGTCGATCCCCTGGTCGTCGGTCATGATGAAGATCAGGTTGGGTGGTGTCTGAGCGAGGGCTGAAACGGCCAGCGAGGGGGCGCAGAAGATCCGCCCCGCCTGCCCCGGCGGCACACTTCTCATCCGCGACCCGCAGACATCGCCAATCGTCCGCGCCGATGCGAACGGCATCGCCGCCATCACCATCAATGTCCCCAACGCCGTGCGCGGCCGCACCATCCGCATGCAGGCGATCGCGCCCCTCGAATGCGAGATCAGCCACACGGTGACGTGTACGTTTGAGTGGCGGCTGTGCGTATTGCAGAGCCTCAGCGCATCCCTGTATCTGATCTGAAGCAGGACTTTCGCGGTTGGGCCTGCGATGCGACGGCATCGCCAGACGCGATGGCCTGCACAGGGCGATCTCTGCGCTCTCCGCGGCGAGTGCGTTCAACGCGTCGGCGCATCGCCGGCGGAGGCACAGGCGGGAAGGCCTTCGCACGAGCCGCAGTCGTCGCCTTCCTGTTCGGCGCTCCAGTTCGGCACGTTGGGCGCGATGATTTCGCGCACCGGCTCGACGCCGCAGTCCTGCCGCACGATGCCGACCCAGGCGCGGAGGAGATCGGCGACGCCGTCGAGGGCATCGAGCAGGTCGGCGACGGCCGCGCCTTCGGGAGTCGTGCGAAGCCGGGCGATGCGGCGCTTTACGCAGCCGGCGAAAGTCGGCATCCACCACGCAATGTGATCGCGCACGAAGGCGGCGAGCGCCTCACGGCAAATGTTGACATGCTCAGCCTCTCGCGACTCGATCGCCAGCGCGAGTTTCTGCTGGAGGAACGCGACGAACTCGATTTCGAGCGAGACATGGTCCTGCCGCTCGGGCCGCTCGCGTCGCGGCTGGAGGCCGAAGGCGCGGAAGAACCCGCCGACATCCGCCATCTGGCTCGAGCGGTACGTCGGATCGTTCCAGTGGCAGAATTCGGTTTCGTAGGGCGGGCAGTCCTTGGAGATGATGAGGCCGAAGAGCGCTTCGTGCGCCTCGCCGCGGCGCGCGGGATCGGCGCTGAGCCAGTTGATGAGCGGCTCGATCGAGGCGCGGTCAGGCGTGAGTTCGCCCAGGCCGAGATCGCCCATCGCGCGC
Organism: uncultured Planctomycetota bacterium; assembly: GCA_900696685.1. Classification (GTDB taxonomy): domain Bacteria; phylum Planctomycetota; class Phycisphaerae; order Phycisphaerales; family UBA5793; genus UBA5793. The sequence continues at coordinate 14,925 of CAADHA010000160.1, read as the reverse complement.
TCTCCGGCCGAAGCTGCGACGGCCCGGAAGGCGCCTGCGAGGGCGTCGAGTTGTTCGGGCGACACAGTTACGGCCTCGCCGCCGGCCCCGCGCGGTTCGCGCCACGCTTCGGCAAGGAAGACGCCGAGCAGCGCCCGCTGCGCCAGCGCCGTGCACTCTTCGCGATCATCAGAAGTGGCGGAGACCATTGCAACCTCGTTTCAGATACTGTTGGCGTGCAGGGCGGCAGGGCGCTCGAACACGGGTTCTTCCACTGTCGTCCGCACGACCTCGACGCCGAACTTGTTATAGCCCAGCACGGTGTCGTTGTAGATCTCCTGCACGCGGCTCGATCCGTCGGGCATGGTGACTTCGATCTCGGCGACCTTCGGCCCCTTGACCACGTCGTAGCGGAAGATGATCTGCTGCGTGGCGCGGAAGAGTTGAAGCACAGCCAGCAGGTCGCGGTCCGGGCAGGAATACTGCTCGATGGCGCTCTGCACGCCTGGGCCGAACATCTGCGTCAGGTATGCACGAGGCACCCATCGCGGCGGGATGTAGAAGCCGTTCGGCTCCGTGCCGAACTGCGGATACAGCGGCAGCGCGATCTGGCGCTCGCGGATGAGGTAGTACAGGGGGTTCCAGCGGTCCTCGGCCCAGCGGCCGGAGTCGTCGATCTTCACGAGGCCCTGCATTCGAATCTTTCCGACGCATACCGACATGCAGCGGGTCTCGAGCGGTTCGCCGTTGGGCGAGAGTTCGGGGTCCTTGCCTTCGATGCGAGGATAGCAGCCGACGCACTTCTCGCTCGTGCGCGTCGTCGTGCGGTACATGGCCTTCTTGTAGGGGCAGGCCTCGACGCACTTGCGGTAGCCGTTGCAGCGGTTCTGGTCGATGAGGACGATGCCGTCCTCGGGGCGCTTGTAGATCGCCTGGCGAGGGCAGGCCGCGAGGCAGCCGGGATAGGTGCAGTGGTTGCAAAGGCGCTGGAGGTAAAAGAACCAGACTTTGTGCTCGGGCAGTTGGGTGGACTGGCCGAACTGACCGAGCGAGCCCCACTGCCCGCCGCGGGCGTTGTCCTCGAAGATGTTCGGCGCCGACCACTCCTGGTCGGTGGGCAGGTATCCGAGGACGCGCTGGGCGCTCTGCTCGTCGTAGTGCTTCTCAGCGGCTTCAAAGATGGTCTTGCCGTCGAAGGCGCCGAAGGGGGCATCGTGCGACTTCTCAGCCTTGTCGTTCCAGCGCTGCCCGCCGGGGTTGGCCTTGTCGAGGAGGTTGAGAATCTTCGCGTCCCAGTTGTGGGGGTACCCGCCGAAGGGTTTTGTCTCGACGTTGTTCCACCACATGTACTCCTGCCCGCGCGAGAAGGTCCAGGTGCTCTTGCACGCCATGGTGCAGGTCTGGCACGCGATGCAGCGGTTGGTGTTGAAGACGAAGGCGAACTGAAGCCTCGGATGAGCCTCGTCGTAGGGGTAAGACATCTTGCGTCCGAGTTGCCAGTTGTAGACCTGCGGCATGGTGGTTCCTTACCTTCCTGCGGCGCTGACGGTCAAAGATGCACTCTGCACGTGGCCGGTGTGTTCCGAAGTGCGAAAACGGTGGCGTCCGATGCGCTGAACCGTGGCGTCGAGAATCGCATCAAGCCCGGCGCCGAGTTGCTGGCGCATCGAGATGAGCGCCTGGTAGTTGGAGTCTTGCGTCATCGCGGCAATCTCCGCCGGCGCGATGCCGACCTGGAGCAGTTCCTCGAAGAGGCATCGGGCCATGATCTCGACGTCGCCGGGGACGATCTGGCCATTGAGCATCATGGGATGATCCGGCTCGGCGGGGCGCTCGGCGGGGTGCGAGGCGATTGCGTCGTCTTCGTGCGAGTGAGGCGAAGACGCAAACGCGTGATGCGAAGACGCAAGCGGGGGCGGCGCCGAGCGAAGTTCGCTCGCGCCTCTTCCTTCGGGATTGCGCAAGTCAATACCCATACCCATCCTCCTCTCCGCGTCCGACGGTGGTGAGCGAGCCGGTGAGATAGGCGAGGTTCTCGGGCGAATCGCCGGTGGGACCGAAGCCGGTGGTGGCGGGCTCCCAGATTCCGACGCCTCCGAGGCCGCCTGCCTCGGCCTTGGTGATGCGAACGAGCGTCTCCTTGGGGACGGTGTTGACGGCGTGGTTGTCCGCCTCGCCGCCGAACATCAGGGCCATCTTCACCTTCATCTTGTGGAAGAGGGTGTCGGTCTGGTGCATGGGCATGAGCCAGTTGCGGGTGAGGGACTGCTGGCTTCCATAACGGAGATTCGCCTGGTAGCCGGTGTCGGCCGAGCGCGCCAGGCCGTCGGGGCGCGTTTCATGCGCGAGGACGGTTTTCTCCGTGGCGATGAAGGGGGCATGTTTCATCATCACCACGCCCCTCGGGTAACTGCTGTTGATCGTCACGCGCAACATGCACCGCGCCGCCTTGGCGCGAAGCGGATCCTGCTGCCAGTCGCGGAAGGGACGGTCGGCGGGATTCGCATCCACGTAGACGTAATCGCCGTTGCTGAGGCCGAGGTCCGCCGCATCGTCCGGGTTGATGTGCATCTGGTGCTCGCCGAAGCCAGGCGTGCGCTTGTCTTTGCGGTAGGCGTCGCCGAAGTTGGAATCCCAGATCGAGTGCCAGTCCACGGTGGACCACTGCGAGTGGACGCGGTGGCGCGTCTTGGGCGTCACGCAGTAGAAGCGGAAGCCCTGCGCCCAGAGCGGGTTGACCGTCTTCTTCGCCTCGCTCCACGGCAGGCGGATGTTGCGGATGGACCGTTCATCCCAGTGCATGGCTTCGCGCGACAGGCCGAAGTCATCGGGCCGGATCAGCGGGTTGCTCGAGATGATGACGTTGGGCAGGTAGGGCGTGGCTTCCGGCCCTTCGCGATGCACGATGAAGTTCTCGCCGTGCATGATTGCTTCGGGGATGTCGCAGTAGGCATTGAGGCGGCCGGTGTCGGTCCAGAAGGGCTTGTAATCGTGGAGGTTCTCCCAGAAGGGAATGCGCGGATAGGTGCGGAACAGGAGCAGCACCTGGCCCGGCTCGCCGAACTTGCCGTTGAGGATGTCATCGACCTTGTAGCCGCGCGTCGTCGTTGAGCCGTCGAAGAGGCGCTGCATGTAGACCTTGACGCCGTCGGCGGGATCGTCGAGGATGAACTTCCAGTAGCGGGCGAAGCGTTCGTCGCCGACTTCCTTGCCGAGCGTTTCAGCCATCTGGGCGAGAATGTGGACATCATCGCGCGTGTTGTAGGGGCTGTCGATTCCGCCCTTCCACACCTGGAGATAGGGGTTCGAGCACGACGCCGTCACCTCGTAGGTCTGGAACTCAAGCCACGAGTTCGCGGGGTAGACGATGTCGGAGTACTCGCACGTGGACGTCATCTCGATGTCCTGCGCGACGATGCAGTCGATCTTCGGGTTGACGTTGAAGAGCATGTCGTAGGCATGCTTGGCGTTGTTGAAGAGATTGACATTGGTGAACCAGAGGAACTTGGTCGGCGTGGGCATGTGCGTGTCGCCGGTGAAGCACTTGCGGCCGTACTTGGGCGTATGCACGATGAGCGGGCGCTCGCCGTGGTTCCAGTAGGCCGGCTCTTCGTCCTTCGTGGTCTTGACGACCTTGACCTTGCCTCCGTCAAGAGTCGGATCGAGATTGGGATTGAAGGGGTCTTCGGCGATCCATCCGAGGAATCCCGGGCCGACGCCTTCGGCGCCCTGGAAGAGCGCGGCCTTGTAGTTGCCGGCCCAGGTGTGGCAGCCGCTGCCGGGCTTGCCGATGCAGCCGGTGAGCATGAGCGGAAGGTACTGCGCGCGGTTGGCGAGGGTGGCGTGGAACCAGTGGTTGATTCCCTCGCCGATGTGGATCGCCACGCCGTGCCCGGCCCTGGCCGTCTCCCAGATGTCCTTCGCGAGCCTGGCGATGAGGTTCTTGTCGGCGCCGGTGATCTCGGCGACGGTATCGAGGTCGTAGTCGCGCAGGTTGATCTGGTAGGCGTCCCAGATCGTCATGACCTCGACCTCTTCGCCGCTGACGAGTTTCACCTTGCCACGGAAGGAGAGGGTCGGGTTGATGCCGGCCTCGGCAAGTTTCGGACCGATGTGGTCGCGCGTGATTGCCGTTGGCTTGCCCGTCTTCCTGTCGATGACGACGTAGTCGCCGATCTTCGCGTACTGCTCATCGGTGAGGTGCTGCCAGGTGTAGGACGGGCCGTCCTTCTTGAGGCCCGGCTTGTAGTCCTTGAAGATCTCGGTGGCCCGGAGACGCTTGAGGTTGTCGGTGCGCACGAGAAGAGGGAAGTCGGTGAAGGTGGCGACGAACTGCTCGTCGTACCACTTGTTGTCGATCATGTGCCGCGTAATGCCGAGGAACAGGGCCGTATCGGTGCAGCCGGGTCGGACCTGGATCCAGTAGTCGGCCTTGGTCGAGGCGGCCGAGTACTCCGGCGTGATGACGACGATCTTGCCGCCGCGCTCCATCATCTCGATGAAGAAGTGCGACTCGGTCATCTTGTTCTCGACGAGGTTCTTGCCGCACCCGATGTGGAGTTTGGCGTGGCGCATGTCATTGAAGTCGCAGTCGGAGGTCTGAAGGCCGTGGACGAAGGGGTGCCCCGGCGCCTGGTCGCCGTGCCAGGTGTAGTTGGACCAGAGCCGTCCGCCGAGGGCGTCCTTCTCGCTCACGCCGCGGACCTTCTGGTCGAGGAGGGCGAGCATGTTGGCCCAGCGGTAGAAGCCGTACTTGCCCATGACGCCCAGCAGGCCCATGCCGCCGCGGAGTTTCATACAGCGCGTGCCGGCGCCGTGGGCGGCTTCGATCATCTCCGGCTCGTAGCCGTCCTTCTCAAGGCGCCGCTTGCCTGCTTCGCCGCTGTAGGTCTTCGCAATCGCGACGGCCGCCTTGGCGTGGTACCTGTACGCCTCATCCCAGGACACCTTGATGAGCGTGTCGCGGCCGCGGGCGTTGAACATGTACTTGTCGCGCAGAGCCGGGTTGTCGGAGAGCGAGGGGCAGCCGTCCTCGACCCACTGCTTCCATCCTTTGCGCATCAGCGGCTGACGCAGACGGTACGGGCCATACATGCGCCGCTGCATGGAGAAGCCCTTGGCGCAGCCGCGCGGGTTCCAGTGGACGGTGTCGGTGTTGCCGTAGAGGTCGCCGCACTTGCCGCCCTCATACGCCTGCTCCGAGCGGATCACCACGCCGTTGCGCACATAGGCGCGAAGGCGGCAGTTGTGCGTGTCGTTGGGCGCGCAGACCCAGGCGAAAGAGCGGTCATAGCGGTACTGATCGCGGTAGATGCGCTCCCAGCCGCGCTGCGGATAGGCGAGCAGCGGGTTCTCCACGCCGACGATGGGCACAAGTCCGCCCAGCGCGCTCGGCCAGGCGATGGCCGCGACGCCTGTCGCACCCACCGCTCCGATGAAGTGACGCCGTGAAACGCGGATCGGCTCTTTGCCGCTCATCGAGCCTTCGCTGTTGCCTTCGCTGAGCCCGTTGCGTGCTTCGTCCTGCTTGCTCATGATTCAGGCCTTCCCGTTGACTGCTTGTGATGCCTGGTTGAGAGACTCCCTCACGGCGTCGCCGCCTTCAGCGGCCGATTTCGAGCCAGTGCCAGCCGGAGATGAGTTTGGTTCCGTTGCGATCCATCGCGGCGCCGTCCCACACGGCGAAGGCGACGGGCACGCGCTGCATCGTCGCGAAGTCCACGTCCCCCTCATGGTGGGCGTGCAGGTCGCGGACGAAGACGACGCGCCACATCCCGTCGCGCCACCGCCCCACGCCGTCCACGTTCTGATCATCCGACGGGGCAATGGTCGTCGAGCCGAAGCCCGCTGCGTTCATGCACAGCACCGGCCGCTTCATCAGGTTCGGGTCCGACTGCGGGTTGCCCACGCCCCACGCCGAGACAAACGTCGGATCGTGCTCCGTAAGCGGCCCGGCCACGAGGCTGCCCTTCTTGAAGGGATACATGTCCACCGGCTGATCTTCGCTCAGGACATCGATGTCCTGGCGCTCGCCGGCGTCTGCATCGATCTGCCTGCTCGCCTTCCACTGCCAGAGGTTGACGACACTCGGGGCGTCCGGCTGTGCGAGTCCCATCGTGAGGGTGGGAATCTCCGCCGTCAGGCCGAACATCAGTCCGACGGAATCCGTTGCGCTGCCGAGCGTCTCGGAGCCGTTCACCGTCTCGTCCGCCCACTCGACGCAGAAGGCGATGCGTTCTCCGAACCGCACCGCGCGGACTTCCGCCGATCGGGTCGAATGCCGCCTCTGCCACAGGGGCTGGAGCGCGACCGCCACAGGCTCAACGGCGTTCCACGAGGAATCAAACGGATCAGCGAGCATCTTCGCGTTGCGTGAAGCGCCGGCGCTGATCGTGGCGCCGGCCACGACGCCCTCGCGCTCGCGCGGCTCAATGAGGCTCTGGAGGTAGGCCACCATCGCCCACACCATGTCGGTGTCACGGCTGACGCCTTCGACCTGAATGTTGGCGTTCATCGCCGCCTGGAAACTCGGCATTGGTGTGCCCGGCACGCCGACGAGAATCGTGCGGTAGAGATCTTCCGGCGTGCGACCGGCCTTGAAGACGCCGGTGGTGAAGTCGGCGGGCGGGAGCGGGTAGTCGTCGGCGTCAAGCAGCCCCTGCGCCGAAGGTCCGTCACCGCGTCCCGTTTCACCGTGACACGGGACGCAGCCCATCGCGACGAAGATGCGCTGACCTTGTTCGATCAGCCCGGCGTTGAACTGCGGCCTGGGCGGAATGGTCACTGGCTCAGCCGCCTCGTTCGCCCACGGCTTGGTATTGAGCGAGAGAACGTAGTCGATCAGCGAAGCGATCTCCGCATCACTGAGAATGCCGTTGAAGGCCGGCATCGCGGTGCGCGCGATCCCGTTGCGGATGTTGCGCTCGAGGTCGGCCTTCGTCGGCGGCGCCTGGTCGTAGGTGGACTTGAAGCGGTAGACCCCTGCGGTAAAGTCGCGCGGCTTGGGGAAGAGAAGGTAGGAGGCAGGGCCGTCGCCCTTGCCGGTTGTGCCGTGGCACGTCGCGCAGTGAGTGGCGAAGATCTCCGCGGCGGGCGCAAAGGAAGCGGCAGCCTCTGCGCGAGCGCCGTCGCCCAGCACCGGTTCATCCATCATGCGGACTTCGACGAAGGACCGGGCGTGTGGACCAGACGATGCGGCCGCGAGGTACACGACACCGGCGGCCAGCCCGATCAGAGTCAGTCCGGAGAGTACCACACTCTGCGAATCACGGGGAGGATTGGAATGCTCGCTGCTCATGCGAATCTCCTGTCCCAACATGAAGTAGTCTGATTCAGTTGAGATAAACTATAACCGCATCCAGATAGCGGTATATAGTACCATCCACTTCGCCCATGTCACCCCTGCACACCACATCTTCAGGCAAAAACGCCTCCGATCAGGGTCGTTTCCCTATGCCGGACCGCCTCCCGGCCCCGCCAGCGATGGTCCGCACTCGATGGCGCTCTGTTGCTTGGCACAGTTCGCACCGATAGACTCCACTGCTCACCCGCTTTGGCGACCAGAATGCGAACACGCAGACGCCAACCCGAGTCCCTGGCCCTGGCGGCATTGCTGGCACTGTGCCTGCACATCGCTGCAGCGGCGATCGGCGGACACCTCTGCGGCGGGCTGATTCTCGTTTCGCACTCGAGCGTCTGCGCCGGCGAGTGCTGTTCAGACGATGGATTTGTCAGGGGAACTGACGGCACTGCAATTCGACCGCTGAGCAGTCCCCTGCGCGAAGCACCGGTAGATTCGCAGTGCTGCATCCGGGCGTCGATCGTCATGCTCGCACCGCTGCCGATGCACTTGGTCGAGCGCTCTGCCTCGCCGGTCGCGCCATGGCTGGCGCCGGCTCATCTCTCTGAACCGGCGGACGGCGCGCTTTCCCCGAGCGGTTTGGCGCACTCATCGCATTCACCGCGCCCGCCGGCGAACCTCGCGGTCGTTCGTTCCAGCATCCTCCTCATCTGACGCGGACACTCGCAAGCCCAAGAGCACGATGCGCTCTGCGGCCGAGACGCTGTCCTGCGCGATCCATGCGCCTCGTGGCGCCTGTCAGATGAGGCTGTCCCCTTGATTGAGATCAGAAGTCATTACGTGGCCGCGCTGCTCGCGCTGAGCCTGTGCGGATGCGCCGGACCCGACTACGGCCCGCGGTTCCTCGACGTGCTCCGCGCGGAGGAGATGATCCGCGACGAAGGCGGGGAGTGGATGCCGACGCCCGCGGCGCCTGGCGCCGAGCACCTTGCAGAAGTCCCCATTGCCGGCGACGGGCGTCTCTCGCTTGAGTCTCTGTTCGCACTTGCGGACGAAAGGCATCCGCGGCTCGCCGCCGCGCGCGCCGCGATCGGCGAGGCCGGCGCACGCGCCTGGCAGTCCACGCTTGCTCCGAACCCGTCAATCGAAGTTGAAAGCGAGAACATGCGCACAACCGGCGGCGGATTCGGGCAGTCCGAAACGACCGTGCGCCTCGTACAGCCCATCACCGTCGGCCATCGTCGCGAGGCCGCGGCATCAGTCGGCGAGGCGCAGATGGATCAGCAGCGCCTCGCGCTCCAGGCCGCGCGGCGCGAAGTGCATGCACGGATCCGTCGGATCGTGACAGCAATCGCCGGAACGCGGGAGGCCATCGCCGAGCATGAGCGCCTCATCGAACTGGCGACGCAGGCGCAGGGGATCGCGGCAGCACGTTTTGACGCCCGCGCCGCGCCGGAGGCGGAGGCCATCCGCGCCCGCGTCGAAGTCGCTAACCTCTTATTCGCCCTCAGCCGCCTGCGGGGGGAGCAGGCCGCCCAGGCCGAGGAACTCTTCAGCGCGCTCGGGGGAGTGCGACTCGATCTCGACCGCCTTGACGCTGATCTGCCCCTCGGCCTCGACGGTCGCATGCCCGCGCTGGAACAACTCGAGAAGGCCGTGCGCGAATCCCATCCCGCCGTCCTCGCTGCGCAGGCCCATGCACGCGCCGCCCGCAGACAGATTGATCTCGATCGTGCGCTCGCCCGGCCGGATCTCTCCGCCACCGTCGGAGCCGGCGTCGCGCATGCAGACGACGAGGGATTCTTCGAAGTCGGGCTGAGCGTGCCCCTGACGATCTTCGATCGCAACCAGGGCGGCGTGCTCGCAGCGCGGTTTGAAGCGATCCGCCTTGCGCACGAGGCCGAGGCGCTCGTGCAGGAGACGAACGGTCTGCTCGCACAGGCCTATCGGCGCTGGGAGTCGGCGATTGCGCGGCTCAGGGTCTTCGAGTCACAGATTCTCGGCGATGCGCGGCAGTTGCACCAGCAGACGGTCCTTGCCTACGAGGCCGGCCGCCGTACGCTCCTCGACCTGCTCGATGCGCAGCGCACGCTGATCGACGCCTCGCTGGTGCTCGTGGATCTGCGCCGCGAGGCAGGCGCGGCGTTGAGCGAAGTGTATGAAATCGTCGGCGAATCACTGGAACTTTCAACTGAAGGAGGAGGCACACCATGAAGCCCATCGCCATCGGAGCCTGTTTCATCGTTCTCTTCGGCGCCGGCATTGGAGGAGCATACTGGTACATCTCGCGCGGCTCCTCGCTCGGCCCGGCGCCCAGCCCGCAGGCGGAGAGGGGCGAAGCCGCGCACGGAAAGGCCGTCGAGATTCCCGCGAACGCGACGCTCTGCGCGCGGCACCGGATTCCTGAGGTGGTCTGCCCATTCTGCAACTCCGCGCTCATCGAGGAGCGAGGGCACTGCGGCGAGCATGACGTGGCCGAGGCCCTCTGCACGCGGTGCAGCCCCATACTCATCGCTGCGTTCAAGGTCGAAGGAGACTGGTGTGCCGAGCACGGCCTGCCGGAGTCGCAGTGCCTGATCTGTAATCCGAAAACAGGGGGATGAGCGAACCGATTGACTCATTAAGGGACCGTGCCAGCAGCGTTGCTCCTGCATCGGAGACCGCTTGCGCCTTCGCCCCACATTATCCAGGCAACGACCGATTGACCGGTCACATCGAACATCTCTCCACGTGGAGACGCAGAAAATGAAACAGATCATTCTCATTACAATTCTCGGTTTCGCCGCGCTCGGTGGCGGCGTCGGGCTGATCGTCGCCGCAGATCACTTCGGCTGGATCGGCGCTTCCCCGCAGGGGAAAGGCCCCGGCGCACGCGCTGCATGCGAGCACGGCGTCGATGCGACTCGATGCCCCTTCTGCCGCCCGCAACTGATTGAGTCAGACGGATGGTGCGACGGACACAACGTGGCCGAGGCGCTGTGCACGCGCTGCCGGCCCGCGATCATCCCCGCCTTCAAGTCGCTGGGTGACTGGTGCGCCGAGCACGGCCTGCCTGAATCACAATGCACGTTGTGCGGCGCGGCCCCGACTCTCGCAGCGAACGGCCCCAGCGTCGTTGCTCCCCGCATCTCCCCCACCGAAGGCACGTCGAGCACCGCCCTTCGCGTCAATCGACCGCCTTCGGCCGAATGCGCAAACGCGTTCGCGACGGTCGTGCTCAAGTCCGCCGACATCGCACGCCGCGCCGGCCTGTCCGTGGAGCGCGTGCGCCAGGCCGACGTGGAGGAGACGGTGGCGTGCCACGCGGTCGTCGCGTTCAACGGTGATCGCGTGGCGCGCCTGGCCTCGCGACTTCCCGGAACCATTGCCGAGGTCCGCGTCTCTCCGGGCGACCGCGTTCAGGAAGGCGAGGTGCTCGCCGTTGTCGAATCTTCAGATCTCGGATCGGCCAAGGCGTCATACCTTCAGGCCCACTCGCTCGTGGAGTTGTGGCAGCGGAACCTCGACCGCGAGCAGCGTCTCATGGAGCAGCGTGCCGGGACGGAGCGCGAGGTGCTCGAAGCGGAGACGCGCCTCGGCGAGAGTCGCATCGCCCTGGCCGGCGCGCGACAACACCTGCTGAACGTCGGCCTGGCAGCGGAGGACCTGGAGCGACTCGCCGCGGAGCGCGATACGTCCGGCCGCCTGGCCCTTCGCGCGCCGTTCGCCGGCGTCATCACCGAACGCCGAGGCGCCGTCGGCGAAGTCATCGACACCGCGACTTCCCTTCTCACCCTCGCCGACCTTTCGAACATGTGGATCACGCTCGACGTGAACGAGGCGGACGGGCCGCGACTGACCGTCGGTCAACAGGCCGTCTTCAAGAGTGATGCGCTGCCGGGTCAATCGCTTGAAGGCACGATCACCTGGATCAGTCCGCAGGTGGATGCGCGCTCACGAACCATCGCGGCCAGAGTGGTCATCGACAATGCCTCCGGCGTGCTTCGTGCGGGCCTCTTCGGCCGGGCCGAAGTCCGCGTGCGACGGATTGAGAACGCCATTCTCATCCCCGAGTCGGCCGTGCAGTGGGACGGCTGCTGCAACATCGTCTTCATTCGCCACACCGACACGATCTACCAGCCTTACAAGGTTACGCTCGGATTCAAGCACAACGGCTGGTACGTTGTGGAAGACGGCGTGCCTCCGGGCGAGTTCGTGGTGACCCAGGGCAGTTTCCTTCTGAAGACTGAAGTGCTCAAAGGACACATCGGCGCAGGCTGCTGCGAGGTCGATCCAGGCGCCAACAGGTGATTCGCAGCGGGTATTCCACGGCGTCGCCGCCCGCCGCGCCGGCACATTGAGGACAACTGCTCTAATGCTCAACTCGATCATTACATGGTCCCTGCGCAACCGACTCCTCGTGATCGCCCTTGCGATGATCGTCGTGGGGGCCGGGCTCTACTCCCTCCAGAGACTGCCCATCGACGCCTATCCCGACACGACGCCGGTCATGGTGCAGATTAATACGACGGCGCCGGCTCTCTCCCCCGTGGAGATCGAGCAGCAGGTGACGCTCCCCATCGAACAGGTCATCAGCGGCCTGCCCGGGCTTGACGAAATCCGGTCGGTCTCGAAGTTCGGCCTGTCGCAGGTGAACATGATCTTCAAGGACGGAACGGATCTCTACCTTGCGCGCCAGATGGTCATGGAGCGCCTGACGTCGGCGCGCCTGGCCGAGGGAATCGACCCGCCGGAACTCGGCCCCATCTCCACCGGCCTGGGCGAGGTCTTTCATTACATCGTTTCCGGCCCGGGATACTCGCTCGAAGAACTCACGACGATGCACGACTGGATCATCCGGCCGCAATTGCAGTCCGTGCCCGGCGTGGCGGAAGTCAACACGTGGGGCGGCCACAAGCGCCAGTACCAGGTGCTCATCGAACCCGCTCGCCTCATGAAATACGACTTTACCATCGACGACGTGTACGATGCGCTGCGGCACAACAACCTCAACGTCGGCGGAGGCAACATCACCTCGGCCGGAGAACTCCAACTCGTCCACGGCGTGAGCCTCGCCACCACGATCGAGGAGATCGGCGCGATCGTGATCCGCGCCTACGACGGCGTGCCGGTGCGGATCCGCGACGTGGGCGAAGTGGCCATCGGGCACGAAATCCGCCGTGGAGCCGCGACGGCGATGGGACGGGGCGAAGTTGTCCTCGGACTGGGCTTCATGCTCATGGGCGAGAACAGCCACGACGTGACGGCCCGCCTTCGCGAGCGTCTCGATGAGGTCGGCCGCTCGCTGCCGCCCGGCGTTGAGGCCGTCCCCGTCTACGAACGCACGGAACTGGTGGACCAGGTGATCGCGACGGTGCGCGAGAATCTCTTCATCGGCGCGATACTCGTCGTGGCGGTGCTGTTCATCTTCCTCGGCCACTTCCGCGCCGGGCTGATTGTCGCGCTGGCCATTCCGCTCTCGATGCTCTTCGCGTTCAGCGGCATGGTGCAGATCGGCATCGCCGCGAGCCTGATGAGCCTGGGCGCGATCGACTTCGGGCTGGTCGTCGACAGCAGCGTCATCATGGTGGAGAACTGCGCCCGGCGCCTCAACGAAGAGGGAGGCAAGCGCACCCGCCTCGACATCGTCCGCGACGCCGCGATCGAAGTCCGCAAGCCGACCATGTTCGGCGAACTCATCATCGCCATCGTCTACCTGCCCATTCTCACCCTCGAAGGCATCGAGGGCAAACTCTTCCGCCCCATGGCGCTGACCGTCATCCTCGCCCTGCTCGGATCGATGGTTCTTTCACTCACGCTCATGCCCGTGCTCGCGAGCCTGTTCCTCGGCCACGGCGGCGCGCAGCGCGAGAACCCGATTGTGCGGGCGACGAAGTGGCTCTATCGGCCTGTCGTGCGGCTGGCCCTGCGCTTTCCGCCTGCGGTCATCCTCTTCGCGGTGGCCGTTCTCGCGGGCGGGGCGTGGCTCGGCTCGCGCCTTGGCGCCGAGTTCATCCCGCGTCTCTCGGAAGGCGCGATCACCATTAACACCATCCGACTCGCCGGCGTCTCTCTTGAAGAGTCCGTGCGTTATGGCACACAGATTGAGCGTACGGTGCTCGACGAGTTCCCCGATGAGGTCCGCGCCATCTGGACGCGCACCGGCAGCGCCCAGATCCCCACTGATCCCATGGGCATCGAGGTCTCCGACGTCTACATCATGCTCCACCCGCGATCGCAGTGGCGCAAGGCCTCGACGCAGGAGGACCTCGTCCAGGCAAATCAAGCAGCGCTCGTCGATCTGCCGGGGATGCGCATCGTCTTCTCGCAGCCCATCGAGATGCGCGTCAACGAAATGATCGCAGGCATCCGTACGGACCTCGGCGTCAAGGTCTTCGGGGACGATCTCGAAGTGCTGCGGCATCTTGCGGATCAGGTCGGGACGATTCTCGAATCCACTCCCGGTGCTGCGGACCTCTACATCGAACAGATCACCGGCCAGCCCGTGGTCGAGGTGCGCGTCGACCAGGAGGCGATCGCGCGCTACGGCGTGCCGGCGCGGCATGTTCTCGAAATGGTCGAGGCCGTGGGCGGGACCGTCGTCGGCGAGATCCGCGACGGCCAGAGGCGCTTCGACCTCGTGGTCCGTCTGCCGGAGCGCTTCCGGAGCGATCCGGCGGAACTCGCATCGGTGCTCATCACCACCGCCGCCGGCGAGCGCCTTCCCCTGAACCGGCTGGCGCAGGTGCGCCAGTTCGACGGGCCTTCGACGATCACACGCGAGTGGCAGAAGCGCCGCATCGTGGTGCAGTGCAACATCCGCGGCCGCGACGTGGCGGGTTTCGTCGCGCAGGTGCGCGACCGCCTGCGTAGCGAGATCGACTGGCCCGTGGGGTATGCCTTCGCCGTCGGCGGACAGTTCGAGCACCTCGAACGGGCGAGGCTGCGACTCATGTTCGTCGTGCCCATGGCGCTGCTGCTGATTCTCCTGCTGCTGACGACGAGCACCAACTCGCTTCGTGATGCGCTGATCATCTTTACCGGTGCGCCCTTCGCCATGCTCGGCGGCATCCTTGCGCTCTGGTGGCGCGACATGCCCTTCACGATCTCCGCCGGCGTAGGCTTCGTGGCCGTCTCTGGCGTGGCCATGCTCAACGGCCTGGTCATGGTCTCAATGATCCAGAACCTCGTCGATGAGGGCGTCGGCCTGCGCAGTGCGATCGAGCGCAGCGCCCTGACGCGCCTGCGTCCGGTGCTGATGACGGCCCTGGTCGCGGGCGTCGGGTTCATCCCCATGGCCGTCAATACCCACGTCGGCGCCGAAGTTCAGAGGCCTCTGGCGACGGTGGTGATCGGAGGCGTCCTCTCCGACACGCTGCTGACGCTGCTCGTCCTTCCGGCGCTCTATGCCGCCTTCGGAAGGCGCCTGAGCTCGCGGGTTGAGATGCCCTTATCGCCACCGGCAACAGCTGGCGCTCAGGGACCAGGCGGAACGAGCGTGGGTCTCCAGAAGAGCATGTAGAGCGCGCGGTGGTCAGTTGGCCCCGCGACCGTGTGCGCCGGCACGTCGAACGACGACGCCGTGAACACTTCATCAGAGAAGATGAGCGGTTCGAGCGGCTCGAAGTACTTGGGCGACAGCCCGCTTCTCAGCAATTGCCCCGCGG
>CAADHA010000159.1 GCA_900696685.1 uncultured Planctomycetota bacterium | reverse complement strand
TCCTCTTCCAGGCCATGGTGCCCGGCGAGTGCGCCATCAGTCAACTCGTGGTGTTCAGATTCGAGTAACGACCCGCGCGCATGAGCAGGCCGGTCTTCACCACAGAGGACGCAGAAGACACAGAGGGCGCAGAAAGCGCACAGAGGGGGAGCGCAATGTTCAGGGCCGCAAGGTTCTGAAGAATCGACGGGCAAGGCCGCAGGCATGACACGCCGCACGACAGGGCGAGGCGGCAAGGCATTGGCTCTTGTGCTCAACTGCCCGGCTCGTCGCTGCTCGAACTTCAACTGCTCCCAGCCCCTGGCCGCAGGAGTGGTGGGGAGTGACTCCGCAGAAACGTCTTGACGCGGGCGGCCAATAATCCTGTGATCCGCCTGCGCTGCGGGCGGGCGATGGATCGAAGGAGCGAGTCGCATTGGCCAGGGGTGAACATCGCGGCGCGGGGGTGTCCAACGGCCTGCTGGCGGTGCTGTTGTTCCTGATGGCAGGGTACATCGCGCTGGACAAGGTCTGGCCGGCGATCCGGGCAATGAATGCGCGGCCGCGCGAAGTAACGCCGCGCGGCGACCTGACGGCCGCGGAGCAGACGAGCATCGAGATCTTCAACTCCGCCTCGCCCTCGGTCGTCTACATCACCAACACGCAACTGGCGCGTGACCGCATCACGCGCGACATTCTTTCGGTGCCTGCGGGATCCGGATCGGGCTTCATGTGGGACACGCTCGGACACATCGTGACCAACCTGCACGTCATCGCCGGCGCCCATGAACTCATCGTGACGCTTCCGGACCGGAGCAACTGGACGGCAACGCTCGTGGGCTATTCCGAGCGGCACGACCTGGCCGTGGTGCGCATCGCGGCGCCCGAATCAGTCCTGCGTCCGATCCCGCTGGGCGAATCGGCGGACCTACGCGTCGGACAGACGGTCTTTGCGATCGGCAACCCCTTCGGCCTCGACCAGACGCTCACGACGGGCATCATCAGCGCTCTGCACCGCGAGATTCAGAGCGAGGACGGGCGCGAACTCCAGGACATGATCCAGACGGACGCGGCGATCAATCCCGGCAACTCGGGGGGTCCGCTGCTGGATTCGGCGGGGCGTCTCATCGGCGTCAACACCGCCATCTTCAGCCCGACGCGGACGAACCTGGGCATCGGCTTCGCCACGCCCGCGGACATCGTCAACGAGATCGTGCCGCAACTGATCGCGCACGGGCGCGAGATCCGGCCGTACCTCGGCGTATTTCTCGATGATGAGTATCCGCGGCGCGTCGGAGTCGAGGGGGTGATGATCCTGCGGGTGCAGACCAATTCTCCCGCGGACAAGGCGGGACTCCAGGCGGCGCGTCGCGTCGAGGGGCGATTCGTCCCCGGCGACTACATCCTGAGCATTGACGGCCGGCCCACGCCCGATACGGAGTCACTCCGGCGCATCCTCGCATCGCGGAAGGTCGGCGACCGCATCGATCTGGTCATCGTGCGCGACGGGCGGCGGGCGACGATCACGGTCACGCTCGAGTCCGCGCGTCCGCCCGGCTGAGCCATGTCCGGCCGTCTGAAGAATCTGCCGCTCGCCTTCTCGCGCCGAAGCGCCGAGGCGGTCGCGCGCGACCTGCTCGGGCGGTTTCTCGTGCGCACGATGGACGATGGTTCGCGCCTGGTCGCGCGCATCGTGGAGACGGAGGCGTATCTCGGCGAGCCGGATCGCGCCAGCCACGCGTGGAACGGGCGGCGGACGGCGCGCAACGCCTCGCTCTATCTCCCCGGCGGACACTGGTACGTCTACTTCATCTACGGCATGCACCATTGCCTCAACGTCGTCGCGGGCGCGGCGCAGACGGGCGGGGCGGCGCTGATCCGCGCCGCGGAGATCATTGAGGGGCAGGAGATTGCTCACCGCCTGCGCGGATGCAACGGGCGCGTGCGGCCGGGCGATCTCGCGGGTGGTCCAGGGCGCCTGTGCCGGGCGCTGGCGATCGATCGGGTGTTTGACGGCCGGCCGACGAATGATCCGCGGCTGCGCCTCGCGCACGGCGAGCCTGTGCGCGAGGTCCTGGTGGCGAGCGGGCCGCGCATCGGCGTCGCGTATGCCGGCGAGGCGGCAGCGTGGCCGCTGCGCTTCGCCGTGCGCGGTCATCCCGAAGTTTCCCGCCCGAGGTTGTGAGTCAGGCAGAGTGTCCGGCCGTGGGGCGGCCTGGAGGCGCGCTGGCCGGCGACAATGGAGAAGAGGGACGGGGGTCTTCACCGGCTCGGTGGTCGCCGACGTGCCAACGCGCGGCCGTGGAGTGTGCCGGGGTCGAGGAATAGGGTTCGCCGCCGTGGCAGTGAACGGACCGGTCAGCGCGGAGTCGCGGTATGAGGCGCTGCTGCCGGTGCGCCGCCCGGGGACTCGTCATGGGCGCTGACGCGGTCGTGACTGCTCCGGCGCCACACACGGAAGCACCAGTCTCGCGCCGGCCTGTGATCATTCTCTGCCTGCTCGCCGCTGGCGTGCTCGCGGCACGATGGATCGAGGCGACATCGCCCTGGCCGTGGCTCGCGCTGGCAGGCGCCGCCGGTGCGGCAGTTGTTCTGGTTCGGCGCGGGCGCTTCGTACCGCCGCGATTGCAGCCCATTGTCCTCGGCGCCGCTCTGGCTGCGCTCAGCGCCGGCTGGACGATTCTCCGCGACCACCGCGTCTCGGCCGACTCGCTCGCGGCAATGACTACTTCGAGCGAGCACCTCTGGCGACTGGAGGGTCGCATCGCCAGCGACCCGACCGTCAAGACGCCCGGCCGCGGCTCGCTCGGCCGCTACGGCTTTCAACAGCCCATCACTGTCTTTCGCTTCGAAGTCGATGCGGCAGTCGACGTCGGCGACCGGCGCGTGTCCATGACCGGCCGGGCGCTGGTGCGCGTCAACGGTCCGGCGCATCACTGGCAGGTGGGCGACCGACTTCGCCTCACGGGCATGCTGCGCGCCTTTCCGCCCGCGATGAACCCCGGCGAGACGGACCTCTCGCGGATCGCTCGCACCCAGAACCTTGCGGGCATTCTCGACGTCGCGTCGGTCGAAGGGGCGATCGAACTGTCCGGCGAGTACGACTGGCTCTGGCGCCTGCGACGGGTGCAGGACGACTGGCGGCAGCGAGCCGCGGGCTGGATCCGCCAGGACCTGCCCGAGACGGAGGAGACGCGGCGCGATGCGCTGCTGGCGGCACTCATGCTCGGCGAGCGCGGGCCGGGACTCGACGGACTGGACAAGTCATTCACGCGCGTGGGCCTCGCGCACCTCCTGGCGATCTCGGGCATGCACCTGGCGATTCTCGTGATGACGGGGCTGATGGTCGTGCGGCTGTTCTCCTGGCCGCCCGTGGTCGAGCGGCTGGTCATCGCCCTTCTGGTGATCGCCTATCTTGTCATTGTTCCGGCGCGCGTGCCGGCATGGCGCGCCGGCCTGATGGCGCTGACGTATCTGCTCGGCGGCCTCGCGGGCAGGCGGCTCGATCACCTCAACCTCTGGGCCTTCAGCGCGATCGTCGTTCTGGTGTGGAAGCCGAGCGAGATCGTCTCGCCGGGCGCGCAACTGAGTTTCGGCGTGGTGCTGGCGTTCATCACGCTGACGCCGCAGCTTCGGCGCAGGATGTTCGGTGAGCCGCGCGATGCCGAACTGCTCTCGCCGGCCGACGACCTGTTCGAGCAGGGCAAGACGATCGTGTCGGCGACGCTGGTGGCATGGTTCGTGGCGACGCCGCTGGTCGCGCACCACTTCGGCGTGATCTGCCCGCTGGCGCCGCTGGCCACGCTGCCGGCCATGGCGCTCACGCACGTCGCCCTCGCGGCGGGGTACCTCAAGGCGCTCACGGCCGTGGTCTATCCGAGTGTCGGCGTACTCCTCGGGCCGGTGCTCGCCATCGCCGCCGATGGGCTGATCGGCCTGGTCGATCGCGTCGATCGGCTGCCCCTGTCAAGTCTGCCCGTAGGTCATCCCGGCGCGGCGTGGACGATCATGGCGACCTCCGTGGTGGTGTGGTGGATTCGATCGCCGATGCGAACCGCGTTTGCACCGGTGTGGCGGCGGTGGGCCCCCGCCGCGGCTGCGATCATCCTCTTCGCATGGCTGCTGCGGTCTTACCTTCCGGCATGGCTCGATCCGTCGCCTCAGCGATCTCGCCTGATCATGCTCGCGGTCGGCAACGGGTCATGTTACATCGTCGAGACGGGCGGCGAGGCCGTGATGTTCGACGCGGGGTCGGGCAACCACCTCGGCATCGGCGAGACGACGATCGTCCCCGCGCTGCGCCGCCTTCGCCTGCTTTCGGTGCCGACTCTGGCGCTGAGCCACGGCGATGTCGATCACTTTGCCGCGGCTGTCGAAGTGATGTCGGAGATGAACACGCGCCGCCTTCTCGTCACGACTGACATGCTGAGGCAGGCAGAGACCGATCCGCTCGGCCCGGTCGCGCATGTGCTGGGCGAGGCGGAGCGCCTGGGCGTGCGCGTGGCGGCGGCCGACGCGGGGCACACGGCACACTTCGGCGGCGCGACGTGGACCTGGCTCCATCCGATGCCGCACGCAACCTATCGCAACAGCAACGAGGCGTCGATGGTGATTCGCGTCGAGACCGGCCGCCACCGCATCCTGCTCACCGGCGACGTGCAGGGCGCCGGCCTCGTCGAACTCATGCAGCGCGAATCGCCGGAAACGCTCCGCGCCTCGATCATCGAGTTGCCACACCACGGGAGCTGGTCGGAGATCGCGGCCGAGTTCGTCCGCATCGTCGATCCTCAGATTGTGCTCCAGAGCACCGCGGGCGCGCGGATGGTCGGCGATCGGTGGGAGGCGGAACTTGAATCAAGACAGCGGTACGTCACGGCCGTGCACGGCGCGACGATCGTTGACCTTCACGCGGACGGATCGACGCGGGTGCGCACGCATCGGCCGGGCCGGTAGCGGGCGGGGTTGCCGCAGCCGGCGCGCAGACCGACGGGCCGCACCGGCGTGCAGCCGGCAAGGACCGTCGGGCAAGCGTGGCGTGAGCACTCAGCGGACAGGCATGCGGGCGACGTTGGAGGTCGAGCATGTGCCGTGGGCCGTGATGGCCTGGTAGTACTTGCCGCAGACCAAGCCGGGTGAGCGGGTGGTAAACGACGCGTAGCCGAAATCATCCGTCTGGAAAACAACGCGGACGCGCAAGCCTTCGGAACTCAGTCCCAGCCGCGTGCCGGTGCAGAGGTAGCCGCCGGGGATCACGAACGAACCGGCGGAGCGGGCTTCGAGGACGGGCACCGTCTCGTTGGCCGGTCCGCCGCTGATGGTCATGGTGATGGTGCCCGGACAGGTTCCGGTGATCGTCAGGTCGATGGCGCAGGCCGGCGACGCCAGACCCGCAAGGGACACAAGACAGGCAAGAAGGGCGCAGATGGAACTGGTGCGAAACATGGTGGATGCTCCTGATATGGATCGAGGGTTGATTGAGTGATGACGCAGCGAGACCAGCCTCCCGAAAGGAATTCGCGGAAGGCACCGCGGGTGGGCAATGGCGACGCGAAACGGGGGCGCGGACGCCGGTGAACGCTGCGATGGAGTATCCTCGCATCATGCAATTCGTCTTTGTGTTGATCTGGGCGCTTGCCCTGGGTGTCGGGACGCATGCGTCGGCAGGCGCCGCGGCGCACGAGCATCGTGAGTGGATCGTCGTGTACTCCCCGGACCTTGCGGAAGCCGCTCGCGAATGGGCGGAATACCGGCGATCTGCCGGCTGGAATGCTGTGTGCGTCGATGCGGCAGCGCTCGGCCCGCCGCACGCAGGCGCGGAGGCGGTCGCGCAGGCGATTCGAGCCGGCCTCCGACTCCGCTTCGATGCAGCGGGGCGGCAGGGCGGGCCGTCCCGTCACTTCGCCGTCCTCCTCCTCGGGCCCGTGAACCACGCCGACGGGCGGCCCGCGATCCCGATGTGGCGCCGGCCGCAGACTGATCCCGATCTCATCGGCCGCGAGGGCCTCGCCGACATCGCCACGGACCTTGACTATCAACTTGCCGACGATCTTGATGACCTGCCGGACTTCCCCCTTGGCCGCGTACCGGCGCGGAGCGTCGCCGAGGCCCGCGCCGCGCTCGACAAGGTGATGCGCTACGAGACGGCCGCGCCCTCCGGTCCGTGGCGGCGGCGCATCACCTGTCTCGCGGGCGAGGGTCGCTTCGGGCCGATCGACACGCTGCTCGAACGCCTCTTCGTGCGACTCATCGATCAGGTCGTACCCTACGAATTTGACGTGGGCATGACGTATGCGAGTCCGCGCTCGCCTTACTGCGCCCCGCCGAGCCGATACAGCGAGCTTGTGCTCGAGCGGCTGAGCGAAGGCGCGCTCCTCGTGAATTACGTCGGGCACGGGCAAGTCAGCATGCTCGACCGCCTGACGATCGGCGCTCAGCGCTACGACGTGTGCAGCATCGAGTCCCTGCGAGGCCTGCGGAGCAGCGGCAATCGCCTGCCCATCGCCCTGCTCGTCGCGTGCTGGGCGGGGCGCATCGACCTGCCCGCGGATCGGCGCGGCCTGGGCGAGATGATGCTCTTCAACCCGAACGGGCCCGTCGCAGTCATCGCTTCAGGGCGCATCACACATCCTTACGCCAACGCGCTGCTCCAGAAGAGTTTCACGCAGCAGTTGTGCGTCCAGCGGCCGGCAACGGCGGGGCAAGCACATCTCGCGTCGCTTCGCGCGCTGGCGAGCCCCGATGAGATCGACCGGCAACTTGAATCGCTCGCGCAGCCGATCGCGCTGGCGATGAAGTGGAAGACAAGCCCCGCCGACCTGCGCCTCATGCACATCGGCATGTACGGCCTGCTGGGCGATCCGGCGCTGCGCATCGCCTATCCGCCGGGCGAGATCGTCGATTGGCGCTGCGACGTGGCGGGCGGCCGCGTGAGCGGAGCCGTCGCCGGCGCTGCGCGAGGCGAAGCGATCATCTCGATCGAGACCATGCGCGAGCCGATCCACCGCGCCGCCGAGTTGCGCGCCGCGATCGGCGCGAGCGGCGCCGCTCTCGATGCCGTGCTCACTCACAACTACGCGATCGCCAACGACAAGGTCCTCTGGCGCACGACGGTCGCGCTTGACGCAGCAGGCCGCTTCAGCACAGCCCTGCCGCGCGAGCGGCTCGATCACCCCCAGGCGGCGTGGGTGAAGGTGTACGTGTCAGCGACGGACGCGGCGGGGGTGGTCCTGGACGGCGCGAAGGCCGGGCGCCTCAGCGAGAACTGACCAGCCCGCAGCGCCAGCAAGGCCGCAGAGCGCAGCGAGGCGGTCGATCACACCTTCGGAGTCGTCACATTGCTTGCGCTTTGGACTGGTCAATACGTTCGTTCGCGGCTGCACGCCCGGCGCGCTCCGCTCCGAAGGCTGCGCATCGCCCTTCGGCCATGCGATCACGGCCGAAGGGCGGCTCACCGAGGCGCCCGCACTGGGGCGTGGGGCTGGTGGCGGGGCCCGAACTGCGCCTCACGGCTACACTGCGCCCATGCCCGAGCCTGCCATGCTTGACCTTCGCTCGCTCATCCGCGACGTGCCGGACTATCCCATCCCCGGCATTCTCTTCAAGGACATCACGCCGCTGCTGCGCGATCCCGGCGGGCTGGCGCTGGCGGTCGAACTCATGGCCAATCCATTCCGCGGCCGCGGCATCGACGCCGTCGTCGGCACCGAGTCGCGCGGCTTCATCTTCGGCACCGCGATCGCGCAGGCCTTGTCGTGCGGCTTCGTTCCCATTCGCAAGGCGGGCAAACTGCCGCGCGCCACGCACCAGGTCGCCTACGGCCTCGAGTACGGCAAGGACACCGTCGAGGTCCACGTCGACTCGCTCCGGCCCGGCGAGCGCGTCGTGCTCGTCGATGACCTCCTCGCCACGGGCGGCACACTCAAGGCTTCGTGCGATCTCATCAAGCGCCTCGAGGGCGAGATTGTCGGCATCGCGGTCCTCATCGAACTCGTCGATCTCAGGGGGCGCACCCTGCTCGACGATCCGAGCCTGCTGCACGCCGTGATGGCGATGTGAGCGCGCCGCAAGGCCGGCGTGCAGGTCGCCCTGTGTTCAATGCTGCGGCTCACGTCCCATGTCAGAACAGAGGCGGCTCCTCATCGTCGCCTTCTCCGCCCATGAGGTCGCCGGCGAACTGCTGGGCCATTTCTGCAATGGTCTTGATGACCGGCGCAGGGATGACCAGAGAGCCGACGATGCCGCCACGGCTCACGGAGGCGCCCATGCCGACGGGGGGCAGGGCCTTGAGTTCGTTGATGTCCAGTCCCGGCATGCCCATGGCAATGAACGGTCCGACCATGTTCGAGATCGATCCGAGGCCGAGGTAGCAGCGCAGCGACGGATTAGGCGGGAACAAGGCATCGACGGCAGCGAGGACGCGGTTGTCGCCCAGACGGGCTGCCTCGCCTCGCATCGCCGCCAGCGTCTTCTCGATGAGTTCGGTGTTGCGGCTGGTGGTCTGGAGCACGCCGCCCTTCACGGGCAGGATGTAGCCCTGCAGCCCCGCCGGGCCGTACATCATCTGCTGCATCTGCTGAATCTGGGCCGTCATCTCGGCCGGGCCGGACATGCGGACGGCATAGGCGTCGGCGGAGATGCCGCCGATCTGCTTGGCCGCTGGCGTGTACTCGGCGCTGACGGTCACGCCCCCTGCGTCAGTCGGCGGCAGGGCGCTCATCAGGTCCCGGAATGCGGCGACGATCTTCTCTCCATCGCCGCTCATCATCATGACCGATCGGCTCAGCAGGCCGGCAAACATGCCTCCGGGCGAGGGGTACACCGCCATCGACATGCCGTCGCTGTGACGCCAGAGCTCGGCGGTGGGCATCGCGCCCGGTTGGCCGCCGGCGGCCTGGTCAATGCCGAGGCGCTTGCTGATCGCATCCACGAGCGCGCCGACCTTGAGCCCGCCGTAGTCCAGCGACATCGCCATCAGGAAGGGGGCATCCTCCATGCCGGCGAGGAGATTGCGGGACTTCTCCGGCCCGGGAAGAAGGGCGCCGATCTCGCTGCCTTCACGCGTCTGGATCGCCAGGTCCACCGCCATGCCGCGATCACCGAAGCGCAGGCCCGCGACGACGCCGCTGCACTCGTCAAAGAGCATCGCCCACAGAGCCTCGTTCATCCGGGCGAACTGATCGGCCGCGGGAAGGCCCATGCCCATCGCGCCCGCCATCGCCATCTGATCGGAGACCGCTTCCGTGATGGATTCGATGATCTGCTTGCGCATCGGCGCCAGGCCCTCAAAGTCGACGATCGCGAAGACCTGGGCGCGCTCGATCACGCCGTTGCCGACGGGCCCGAGGCGCTTGCCGAAGTGCTCGGCAGCGCCTTGCCGCGGCGCATACGCCTCGACGAGCGCGCGGTTCGGACTCATCACCGCGTACTTGCCCGCGGAGCGGATGAAGGCCGGCCCGCCCATCGGGAACGCAACCTCCGCGACTCCATCAATCGCCACATCCGGTCCGAAGGACTTCGCCCACTTCGCGTAGTCGCTCACGGGCAGGAGCACGAGAACGGGCGGCTCATCGCCGTCGCTTTCGAAGTCCATCACGGCCAGGCCCGCCGAGCGCGTGCGGTCGAAGGCGGCGGGGTCGAGGCCCATCTGCGAGAAAGCGTCGGTGGGAGCGAAGGGGATCAGGCCGTCCATGTCGATCGCCGCCATCAGCGACGACCAGTTCTTGTCGAGGTCACTCAGGCGGGAGGTCCCGATGAGCACCTTGGCGTCCCTGGGCGCGGCGCTGAGAATCTCCGTCCCCTGCGCGCGGGCGAGCGGTGCATTGAGCGTGATGGCCGCAAGGAGGAAAACGCTCGCCGCGGCAGCAGTGGGAACTCGTGCGAAGATCATGGGTGACTCCATCTGGTCAGGTTGAATGGTCGGTTCAGCAATCGATTCGTCTCGGCGCCGCCCGATTCGGGCAATGGCGTCGGGTTGTGATCCTTGGAGCGGCTCTCCTCCGGTGCGTCGCCGTCGGGGCCGGCGACGCCTGCGGCCACCCGCAAGCGGGGCCCGGCTGCAATCCTAGCGCTCCGCGGCCATGCGTCCGACGGTCCCCGATCGATCGGAGCGTCGGGACAGTCCGCTTCCTGCACATCCCGGCAGGGCGATGTACGCCCCGTTTCGGGGGCGCCGGGCTGTTACGCGGAGCGCGCACCACCTCCAGCCGTCGCATCGGCCTTGTAGGGAAATCGCCGGCGCTGCTTTCATCTCCCTTTCGCTGCCGACGAATCCGGCGATCGAGTCGGTGCAACTCCGCCCTCGGCTCGCGAGGGCGCGGGGCGAGCCTATGCTCACGCCGCGGGACGGAGACGGGCGCATGACACAGCCACTGGTGCTCGACGGGCAGGCACTTTCCATCGAAGACGCGGCGTCGGTGGCGCGCGGCGATCGGCCCGTGCGGCTCGGCTCGCGCGGGCGTACAGCGCTCCTCCGAAGCCGGGAGGTTGTCGAGCAGTCCCTGGAACGGGGCGAGGCAATCTACGGCGTCAACACCGGGTTCGGCAGCCTCGCCCGTCAGCGCATTGCGCCCGATGAAGTGCGCGAGGTTCAGCGCAACCTCATCCGCTCACATGCCGCGGGCGTTGGCGAGCCGCTGAGCGAGAGCGTGGTGCGCTCGATGCTGCTGCTGCTGGCGGCGAGCCTGTGCCGCGGGTGCTCGGGCGTTCGGCCGGTCGTGGTCGAGCGGCTCATCGACCTGCTCAATCACCGCGTCGTGCCGGTGGTTCCATCGCGCGGCTCGGTCGGCGCTTCGGGCGACCTCGCGCCTCTCTCGCACTGTGCGCTGGTGCTCACGGGCGAGGGGCACGTGATGCACGACGGCGCCTACAAGCCCGCGGGCATGGCCCTCGCCGACGCCGGGCTCCAGCCGATCACTCTCGAAGCCAAGGAGGGCCTCGCGCTCGTCAACGGAACGCATCTCATGACGTCGCTGGCGGCGCTGGCGCTGCACGACCTCGACCGCCTCGTCGACGCGGCTGTCCTCGCCAACGCGATGATGATCGACGCGTGCCTCGCCACGGACGCGTTTCTCGACGATCGACTTCACGCGGCGCGCAACCAGGCGGGTCAGTGCGTAATTGCCCGTCGGCTGCGCGAGTGCCTCGCGGGAAGCGAGATCATCCCGTCGCACAAGGTGGACGATCCACGCGTGCAGGATCCTTATTCGCTTCGCTGCTCGCCGCAGATTCTCGGCGCGGCGGTGGACATGACCGAGCACGTCCGCACGGTGGTGCAGCGTGAACTCGGCGGCGTGTCGGACAATCCCCTCGTCTTTGCGGGAGCCGGCGAGGCGGCCGATGCCATCGTCAGCGGGGGCAACTTTCACGGCCTGCCGCTGGCTCTGGCGATGGATGCGCTGACGATCGCGGTGGCGCACCTGGCCGGCGTGAGCGAGCGGCGCACGTACTACCTGCTCGCTGCGAGCGACAGCGAGAATCCGCTCAACCCTTATCTCTCGCCGCAGCCCGGGCTGCACTCGGGCCTGATGATCGTGCAATATACGGCGGCCGCGTGCTGCAACGAGATTCAGACGCTCTGCGCACCCGCGAGCGTGGCGAACATCCCCACCTCAGCCGGTCAGGAGGATTACAACTCCTTCGGCCCGCTGGCGGGCTTCCAGTTGCGCCGGGCCGTTGAACTCGCGACCTACGTCGTAGCGGTCGAACTGTTGTGCGCGGCCGAGGCGCTGGAGTATCACCGGCCGCTGCGAAGCGGTGATGCGGTCGAGGCGGCGCACGCTCTCGTGCGCAGCCACGTGCCGCGCCTCAGAGCCGACCGGCCGATGACCAACGACATCGAGTCGATCGTGAAACTGATCAGGTCCGGGCGTTTCGGGCGCTGAGCCTCGCTGCGAAGCGAAGTCGCAAGCGGGTCCTGGCCCGGAAACCGCGTTGCAGATTTCAGAGAATCGGCATTCCGGTGATGCGCGACTCGAAGGCGATCTTGCCGTCCACGAGTCCCATCGTGTCGCAGATGAATCGCTTGACGTGGAACTTGACCTGCTGGCTGAGGATGATGAGGGTCTCGCCGGGCTCGACCTTGTTGCGGAACTTGGTGTTCTCGATGCGGGTGAAGCCGACGAAGTCATAGGACACGACGCCGCGCGCCAGGAACATCCAGCAGGAGAGTTGGGCGGCGGCCTCGACCATCATCACCGCGGGCAGGATGGGCCGGCCGGGGATGTGCCCGGCGCACCACCACTCATCGTCGCGCACCTTGCGCACGCCGATGCCCTGCTCGAAGTCCTCGCTCAGCCAGGCGATGCGGTCGATCTGCTGGGCCTCGCCGCGATGCTTGTTGAACTTCTGGATGCCGGGGAGGTCGACAGCCGTGGCGCTGAGGTCGATGCCGCTGATGTCAAAGAGCAGCGGAGGAGCGGGCGGCCTGCGGGCGCTGAAGGGGATGTTGCTGAAGTCGCCCACGAATATTCCCGTCGGCCTCCTGAGCGTTGCCGTTTCGTTCACGATCGCCTCGTTTCGTGTTGCACCGCCGGGAGCTTCGCGCCGCCCGATGGAAGGGACCTGGCTTGGTGGACACTGCTGCACAGAACATTCCCGCCCCCGGGATCGCGAAGAGCCGCGACAACGCCCGGCCGCAGCCCGCGCCTGCATGCAGGTCGGCGCTTCAGCCGCCGGCCGCGGGAGTCTGGTCGCGCAGGCCGAGAATGGCGTTGCGGACCTCCTGGGAAGCGGCCTTGATCTCCTGCATGGTCTTGCGCGCGCGGGTTCCGGCGGCCTTGTTGCCGCCTTCCGCTTTGCGAATGTCGTCTTCCGCAGCCGCCACCAGCCTCTTGAGGTTTTCGTACGCTTCCATGATGCTCCTTACCCATCTTCAACGGTCGAAACGTGGTCCGGGAGTTCCCCTTCGCACAGAATATAGCACCGCTGGCAGGCCCGTGGACAGGCCGCTATGGCGCCTTTTTGCTGCCCGAGGCCGGTCGCAGGGGTTTGACGAGGGCCAGGCAATCCCTGAATCGCGGGTGCGCGGCGTCGCTCAGCAGTTCGTAAACTGTTGAAATACAGCCGGTTACGATCGCGCCCGCCCTCTCCAGCCTTCTCAGAGCAGGCTCGATCTGGTCCACTTCACCCCCCGAAATCGCGTCGGAAACAAGGAAAACATTCTTTCCCGCAGCCAGCAGGTCAAGGCAGGTCTGGAGGATGCACACGTGCGCTTCCATGCCTGCGAGCAGGATGTTCGGCCGGCCGTGTTCCGCCAGCCACTGCTGCACCGGGCTGACGCACCCGCTGAATCGCGTCTTCTGAAAGACTCCCGTGCCTTCGGGAAGCCAGTCGCGGATCGGCTCGACCGTCGGCCCGAGTCCCTTGACGTACTGCTCGGTTACGGCTACCGGCAGTTCAAGCAGGCCGGCACACCGCGAGAGAAAGCAGCACCGCTCGACGAGGCGCTGCGGCTCGTGCATCTCGCCGATCAGACGCTCCTGAACGTCGATGATCAGCAGGCAGGTGTTGAGCGTGTCGAGGCGGAGCAGCGGCATGATTCAGGCTCTCGAGCGCCCGCGGGCGCATGCGCACCCTTCGGGCCGGTACAATGACGTCCAGTCGTGAGTTTCACGACTTACCCGACATCCTACCACGAAAGCGAAACCCGGCGATGGCAAGCAGAAAGAAGATCAGGCGCGGCGGCGGCAGGAAGCCGGCTGCGATGAAGAAGAGAGCATCGAAGGCCACTCGCGGCAAGTCCGCGAAGAAGAAGGCCGCGGCGCGGCGTCCCGCGGCTCCGAAGCGCGACCCGCTCGCGCCGCGCAACATCTCGACAGGCAGGGGGCAGTCGGCCGCCGAGATCGGCCGCTCTCTCGTTGACATGTTCAACCGCGGCCTGCTCCACGAGATCGAGGAAAGGTGGTGGTCGCCGAAGATCACCTCGATCGAGGGCAGCGGCCAGGCGTGGGATGGCCGCAAGGCCGTCGAAGGCAAGAACCAGTGGTGGCTCTCGCAGAATCGCATGGTGAATGGATCGGCGGAAGGCCCCTACGTCGGCGCCACGGGCTTCGCCGTCAAGTTCCACCTCGAAGTCGAGGAGAAGGCCACGGGCCGGCGCACCATCATGGACGAGGTCGGCGTGTACACCGTGCGCGACGGCAAGATCGTGCAGGAGGAGTTCATGTACGGCCAGCCCGCGAGCGCGGCTGCTGGCGAGAGCACGACGCCCGTGGAGTGATTCAGGAGGCGGCGAGGCGATACGCTCCGCGCCGATCTGGTTCAGGTCGCGGCGCCTTCGATCGTCAGTTCCGCGCCCATTGCGCCGGCGCCCAGCCGCGCGTTGCGCACGCGCTTGCGATCGTCGCGGATGACCTCGCCGCTGTGGTCGATGTCGAAGGCAGCGCTTCCTCCGCCCTTGAGTTGCGCGACGAAGCGAGCGAGTTCGTCGGGCCAGGCGCCGTCGAGGCGCACCTCAAAGCCGGCGTCGATGATCATCGCGATCGTGTCGCGCGTGTTCGAGCCGCGCGTCAGGAGGTATCCATCGACGAAAAGGCTGTTGGCCGGATGCAGCGCCAGTGCCTGCATCGAGCGCAGGTGTCCTTCTCGCCCGGCGCCGATGCGGACCTCGGCGCGCGGGTTGACGAATCGGAACAGGCACAGTACGCGCAGCGCCAGTTGCGGCGTGATCGGCCGGCCCGCCAGCGCCGCCTCGCGCACGCGGTTGCCCGGGATCGGCACGAGAAAGTTCACCGGGATCGAAGGCACTTCAAACTCGCGCAGGCGATACGCCACATCAATGAGATCCTCAAACCCTTCACCCATGCCGACGATCAGGCCGCTGCACAGGTCGAGGCCCGCGGCGCGCGCCGCGGCCAGTGTGTTCAGGCGGTCGGCGAACGTGTGTGTCGTGCAGATCTCCCCGTAGTGCTGCTCACTGGTGTTGAGATTGTGATTGAGGCGGTCGAGACCCGCGTCGGCGAGACGCCTGGCCTTCGCCTCGTCGAGCAGCCCGGCCGAGAGGCAGGTGCGCAGACCGAAGCGATCCTTCACCTCGCGGATGCACCCGGCCATGTGGTCGATCTCTTCATCGCTCGGCCCACGTCCGGAGAGAACCATGCAGTAGCGGTAAGCGCCGTTGTCCCTGGCCCGCTGCGCCTCGGCGAGAATCTCTTCGCGGCTGTGCAGGCGGTAGGCCTGGATGGGGGCGTCGCTCGACTGGCTCTGCCCGCAGTATCCGCAGTCTTCAGGGCAGGCGCCACTCTGCACGTTGTGCAGTTGATGAATCAGAACGTCGCGGCCGAAATGTCGTTCACGCACGCGCCCGGCGGCGTGGATGAGCGGCAGCAGGGGGATCGACTCATCGGTCAGAATCGAAAGGGCGTCGGCAACCGCGATCGACGCGCCGCGGAGGCCGGCTTCAGCCCATTGTTCGAGTCGCTCGTCGGCGTGTATCCGTGTCGAACTCATGCGGACAGGATAGCGACGAACCGCGATGCGGACGCGCGTTCTCGGTGTGGTATCGAGTCGCACTGACGAACGGTCACGGCGCTGCGTGCCACCCAACACGGCTCGCTCACCGCACCTTCAACTTCACCGGCACCTCCTCCGTCACCGGCAGAAGGCACTCGTGCTCGTTGCACGCCTGATACGTCACCATGAGACGCGGCTCGCCCGTCACTTCGCCGATGCGGCGGATGAGAATCGGCACCGTCACCGACTGCTCGTGGACGCGGATGGTGCTGCCCGCCACGCCGAACTCCGTGCCCGGCGGATAGGCGGGCGCGAAGGCGAGGCCCGCGCCATCGACGAGATCGAACGAGAGGGCGACGACTTCATCGCTGCCTGGATCGTGCGCGTTGATGTGATAGCCCTTTGCCGCGATAAGGGTCACGGCGAGTTCGAAGGATGATTTCTCGACCAGATCGATCTCCTCCACCGACGGAGCGATATCGACAATGCGATCCGGATCAGCCGCGCCGCTGCGGCCGATGCGATGCACGCGCTGCGGCGCGAGGTCGAGGAGGCGCAGAAGCGCCCGCGTTGAGTTGGTCGTCGCGACGGGATTGTCATGCACGGCTGCGGAAACGGATGCCATGGCGGCGATCGCCTCGTCAAGCCACTTCTCCTCGCCTGTGAATTCGTAGAGATCGATGAGGTTATGCAACATGACGCCGGTCGCGCCGGGCACCGCGCCGTCATGAACGGACCGGCTGCGGAAGAAGAGATCGGGGCGGTCGGCGAGCGTGTCGAACCATCCGCCGCGCGCTTCATCGCGGAAGAGGCGGCTCGCCTGATCGACGAGCGCGGCCGCGGCGTCGCGATACTGATCGCCCGCCCCGGTGCGGTGCAGCGCCAGCAACCCGTGCGCGAGAAAGGCGTAGTACTCGCTGAAGGCGGGGATGGCGGCGCGGCCGGCCCGATGGGTGCGCAGCAGTTGCCCGGCTTCGTCGCGCATGGTGGCGTCGATGACTTCCCAGGCGCGGACGGCGGCCTCGCGGTACTCGCTCTTGCCAAGCAATGCTGCGGTGTGCGCCAGGCCGGCGATCATCAGTCCGTTCCAGCCGGCGACCGTCTTGTCGTCGGTGCCCGGCTGCTTGCGCGTGTTGCGCGCCTTGAGCATTGCCCGCCGGATGCGATCGAGACGATCATCAAACTCCTGCGGCGAAAGGCTCAGTGACTCGGCCAGCGGCGTGGGGTGAGCCGAGAGCACAAGCACATGGCGCATCGGCTCGTCAGGATGGTGCGGGTCGCGGAAGTTCGGCGCTTCGTCAAGGCCGAAGGCGCTCCGGGCCAAGCCAATGAGGTCCGCTTCGCCCGCGTCGCGCAATGCGGCTTCAACTTCTTCGTGGGTCCAGAGGTAGTTCAGTCCTTCGCGGCCCTCCACTTCGGCGTCCTGCGCTGAATAGAACGCGCCGGTGTGCGGATCGGTCATCTCGCGCAGGACATAGGCGCAGATCTCATCGGCGATACGCCTGTAATAGGCGCTGCCGGTGCGCTGCGCGGCGATGGCGTAGACCTCGGCGAGCTGGCCGTTGTCGTAGAGCATCTTCTCGAAGTGGGGCACGATCCACTGCGCATCCGTGCTGTAGCGGTGAAAGCCCCCCCCCACCTGGTCGTACATTCCGCCCATCGCCATGCGGTCGAGCGTGAGGCTCAGGACCTCATCGACGCGGCCCTGCGTGTCTTCGCTG
Organism: uncultured Planctomycetota bacterium; assembly: GCA_900696685.1. Taxonomy (GTDB): domain Bacteria; phylum Planctomycetota; class Phycisphaerae; order Phycisphaerales; family UBA5793; genus UBA5793. The sequence goes on along the minus strand of CAADHA010000159.1, from coordinate 3,299 downwards.
CCGTGCGCCCCGCGGCTGTCCATGAGCAGGGTGAGGTAAACCGGCTGGGGAAACTTGGGCGCCTGGCCGAAGCCGCCGTGTGCGCGGTCGGCCAGGCGCAGCAGCGTGATGACGGCCGAGGCAATCTCGCCCTGGCCGACCGGTGCGTGGCTGCCCGAGACGGAGAGTCGATCGCGCACGGCATCGGCGAGGCGGGCGGACTGCGCTATCACCTCTTCGCGCTGCGCTTTCCAGGCGCCGGCGAGGGCTTCGACGACGCGCGGCCAGCCGGGCCGGCCGTAATTCTCCCCGGGAGGAAAATAAGTCCCGCCCCAGAACGGCGCCAGCGCCGTCCAGCCGTTCGCCGCGTCGTCCGGCGGCGGAGGCACGAGAAAGACATTAAGCGGCCAGCCGCCCTGGCCCGTCAGCGCCACCACCGCCGTCATGTAGAGATCATCGACGTCCGGCCGCTCCTCCCGATCCACCTTGATGCACACCAGCCGCTCGTTCATCAACCGCGCCGTCTCTTCATTCTCGAACGACTCACGCTCCATGACATGGCACCAGTAGCACGTCGAATACCCGATGGAGACGAGAATGGGAACCTGACGGCGCTTCGCCTCGGCGAAGGCCTCGTCGCCCCAGGGGTACCAGTCCACGGGGTTGTGCGCGTGCTGGAGGAGATAGGGGCTGGTCTCGCCGGCGAGTCGGTTGGTGTGTTTAGGCTGCGGCTGTGCGGGCATCGGCGTTGCGCCTTCCGGAGATTCCTGTGTTGGTGATGCAGAGGCGGGGGGCTGGATCGCCGCCAAGGCCGTCGCCGCCGCGCCGCACAGAAACACGACACTGCACGCGAACGCCGCTGGCCCTCTCATCCCGACCCCCGTACATTCCCGGCCATGGCCCCGCACGCTCCATCCGACGACTGGTCTCCGCTTGACCCTACGCAGCGCCACGCGCAGGTTCTCGGCCTGCGGCCGTGGATCGCCCGCCGCCTCCAATCATCGCGGGAGGATGTCCGCGTGCTCGATCTCGGCTGCGGAGACGGTTCGGTCATCGCCGCCCTGCTTGACACGGGCGCCTCATTCGTCGGCCTCGACCACGACACCCGGGCGCGCCAGGCGGCGCGCCGGCGCCTGCGCGGCAGGCGCAACGCCGCACTCATCGACGCCGACTTCACCGACCCCCGACACCACGCGCGATGGAGAGGCCCCTTCGACCTCGTCCTCTGCCTCGGCCACACGTGGATGCTCGTGCTCGATGATGAAGCGGCCCGAGACGTGTTCACATGGGTTGCGCAGCGCCTGCGGCCGGGCGGGAACCTCGTTCTCGACAATTTCCCCGATGAACTCTGGAGGCTGATTGAATCAGGCCAATGGCGGACGGGCCTGAGCGAGGACGGCTCGTGCCAGATGATCCTCGACGAGCGGCGCGGCCTGGTCGCCCTTCGTTGCGGCGACGAGATCGATGCGTCATGTGAAATCTTCAGCGCGGGCGACCGCCTCTGCCGCCTGTGGACGACGCAGGAGTTGCGCGCCCTAGCCCGATCATCAGGACTCCGCGCCCCGCGCGCCGATGCGGCGCATCATCTCCTCTGGTTCGCCCGTCAACGATGACGGCCTCTCCCCGGGGCGGTGCATGAAGCGACGATCAGGCGAGGAATCCCCCCGGACATGCCCGCGTCCGGTCCGCCGCCAGCAGGAGTGGAGCCGGCGGCGCGATTACGGCTCGGGAGGGAGGATGGAATGCCAGAAGACCATGTAGAGCGCCCGGTGGTTCGTCGGGGGCGGGACCGTGGCATGGGCCGGACTGTCGAAGGACGCGGCTGCAAGGACGGCGTCTCCCGCCTCCTCGAGTTCGATCAGCGTCTGGTGCGCAGCGCCATGCCCCAGGCCCCCGACGGCCAGGTGGCCCGCAGGCCCGCTCGAATGCCTGTGCCAACCGATGTCATCTCCATCCGGCTCGCACTTGTGCGCCGTGTAATAGTTGTTCGAAGTGGCGACGTTGTTCTGGTGAATGATCATGTACTGGTTCCCACGCTTGCGGTAGAGTTGCATGGACGCCGTGTGGTCGAGCGTCAGCGGCACGGCGGCGACGATCTTCGTGCTGTAGCGGGGACTGAGCGCATAGGGCGAGCCCAACTTCGTGGCCGTCGTCTGACTCGGATCGAGGCAGAACTCGTATCCGCATCCGCACCCGGCGCTGATCCAGGAGATGTGAACGTCAATGCGTCGTTCTTCAGGTATCCCCGGTTCATCAACCATGTCGAACTGGAGTGTGAACTCGATGTAGACGTCCGCCTGCTCGACGTTGCCGGGGTTCTTCCAGAGCCACGCGGTGCTTTGCAGAAGGGCGTTCTTCTCGATCCTCATGCCGTACCCGCCTTCGGAGGCGAAGTGAGGCGAGAGGTAATACGTGGTCAGTTCGCTCCCAGTGGCGATGGGCCAGATGCGCGATCCGCACGGGTCGTAGGCGCCGATGCTCGTGCTGTCGGGATCGACGGCGAAGACCAGCCGGTCAATGAGTTCGGTGTACGCGCTCTGCGTCCTCACGTACTGGAAGTTCTCGTGGCTTCCCGCGACGACCTGGATGTCGAGCACGGCGAGGAACCAGACCCAGTCATCCTGCATCAGGCTGCTGAGGAAAAGATCCTCGATCTCGAAGCGGGCGCGCGGACGCGCGTCAGGCGGATTCGGATGGTTGGAGAGTTGCGTCTACTCTCCATTGTTATTGGGGTCGAAGTGCCACGCCTCGGCGCTCTGGTCCTCCGGATCGTCCCAGAAGTCCATCTTGACGTAGACCTTGGCAGGCTCGATTCGATACTGCTGCCCGTTCGCCGGGTTGGCCGCCAGCGCGACCGACATCACCACCGATGCAGGAACCAACCAAATCTGAAACCTGATTCTGTATTGCATAAGGCACTCCATTCCGGACGGTTGATCGGCAGGTTTCCCGTCCACCGCGGCCGGCGGGACTCGCCGATGTGGAAGACATAGCAAAAAAAACAGAGTCAAGTGTTGCCCGCAAGGGAATCGATGGCTTTCTGAAAAAGGTCATTTTCGGGCCGTAATCACGCCGGAATCGCGTATACTGTCGGCAGCGGCATCGCCCAAGCCACGAAGCGCAGGCATGAAGGCCCCACAAGATGCCGCCAATAAAAGGAGAGTAGCCGTGACCAGCCGGACAAGCAGGTGGTCCAATCGTTCGCGCCTGATTCACGGGTGCGTCCTGTCCGCCTTGATCGCAGCGCATGGAATCTCAGATTCAACCTTCGCGCAGCGCTATTCCGTGACCGTCCTGCGCTTGCCCGAGGGATATGTGGC
>CAADHA010000158.1 GCA_900696685.1 uncultured Planctomycetota bacterium | reverse complement strand
TGGCCCGCGCTTCGCTGACGGCCGGGGCGTGTCGAAAGCGGCCGAGGAGGGCGTGGGAGAAGTCATCGAGTGTCCTTCCGCGTTGCCGGACCATGACATCGCCGGAGCGCGTACATCAGGCACGCGCCGCGATGGGTGGAGGAGGGCGCTGTGTTCAGTTTTTGCCGGCGCATCGGACTGGTTGAGTGGGCGTCATGTCCAGCACCCGTGGTGACGCGCGGGGCTCGGTTCGACGCGCGTGATGAGGGTGCGGGAGTCAGCGCTCGATGCGGCTGCGGACCTGGTTGGACTTCACGTAGAGGCCGGGCGATTCGCGGTTGACGGCCTGGATCCAGACGTCGGTTTCCGGGGCGCCGGGGGGCACAGTGAAGGTGATCTCGGCGAGGCCCTGCGCGTCGGCTTCCGCTTCGCCAAGCACGATGATGGGCCGGCTGAGATCGACGCTCAGACCGAGGGGCGGCAGGTAGGTCGGTCCGCCGCCGGCTGTGCTGTAGGCGAAGTAGACGATCGAGCCCGGGGCCGCGCGGATCACGCTGAGCGTCGCCTCCTCGCCGGCGCGGAGCGGGGTCGCCTCGAGACGAAACTTGTCGATCGTGGCATAGACGGCGTAGACGGTGTCGGAGGCGCGCGTAACAGCCGAGTTGCCTGGATTGGCCGCTTCGATGCCGCCGTAGAAATGACCCAGCAGAATCTCGCCCGCGACGAGGTCGTCCCAGTTGATCTGGCCGAGGCTGTTGCGCGGCAGGTAGGTGTTGAGGACGAGTTCGGCATTGGTGACGGGCTTGAGCGCAGCGCCAACGACCGTTTCTGAAATGACGTCTGAGTCGCGCAGTGTGAGCATGGTCACGTCGCGGACCCAGGGGATGGTGATGTTGTGGACGAATCCGTGGCCGTCCCAGTTGGCGCCGCTCAGGCCGCCGAGCGTGATGAGGTAGTTCTCGCCTCTTCTCGCCGAGTGGAACGAAGCGCGCGGAGCCTCGTACTGGTTCATCATCTGCGTGAAGTTGGTCTTGAGAGACATCTCGCCGGACTGCGTGTCGTAGATGATGGGATGCTCCCAGACCTCGGGGAGCACCTCGCGGCCGGGCTTGAAAACACCGATGTGGACGATGAAGCCCGGGCGCTGGTTGCCCGCCAGGCCGAGGGTGATGAGCGAGACGTTGCCGTCGCGGCGGTGGTACTGGGGGTCGTAGTAGGATCGCTGCGGCTCGGTCATGCTCTGCGACGGATCGAAGATGTGAACGGCCTCGGAGTACTCGTTGCGAAACGAGACCTCTTCTCCGTAATTCCCCGTGAAGTTGGAGCCGCCGACGAGGGCGAAGTACGAGCCGTAGCGGACGATGGACCCGCCGGCCACGCGGGCGGCCGGCGATCGATGGATCGCGAAGGCCTCGAAGGGCAGATCGAAACTGTTGAGGATCGCGCGGCGTACGGCGGGCAGGTCGATCTCGACGACGGTGTCCCACGTGGCCCACGAAGGAGTGCGCGTCTCGGGGCCATATCCGCCGTAGATGTAGAGTTTTTCATCGATCTGCACGGCCTGGGCGTTGGTCGTGACTAGATACTGGCGCAGGGGATGAGGCAGAGTCGAGATCGTGGCTGAGCGCGTCGTGCCGGAGTCGGGATCGTGGAGATGCACGTAGCGGTTGAAGGCTTCGTGAGGGAAGGTGGCGCGGCCGTCGCGTGCGAGGCTGTGAAAGCCCATGGCGCTCAGGCCGCCGAAGAAGAGCAGATCGCCCTCGGTCTCTCCCATCACGTAGGACTGGAGCGGTACGAACGCGGCCGAAGTGCCTTCAGTGCGCACCGCCGAGATCTGGGCCGAGGAACCTGCCGCAAGCGCCAGGAGACACAGCCAAGCGCCGCCTGCCGAAACCGGCAGCGAACGTCCGATAGAGAAGAAAGTCATGCCCGCCCCCGGGTGGTTGATCCGTTGGAGGAATGAAACTGCGGCGATTGCGCTTCTATTCCCTACCCGACGTAGTGATGCGTGCCGTGCATCTCGGGCGTCGGGAGGTAGACGTTCGAGGAATCGACCGCCTCGAACTCCGACTCGCCTTCATCGGCTTCACGTTCCCTCAGCGATCGGCGGAGGCGTGCGGCGGTGCGCCACATCGGCGCCATGTCGTGCAGCCAGCCTCGAAGTTCCTGGAAGGCGGTGGCGACGGCCTCGTCGAGCGTCTCGAAGGGCCGCTTGCGGTCGAGAAGGTCTGCGGCGACGGTCCGCCCCTCGCGCAGCACTACGTCCATGCGCACGGACCATGCCGATCGATCGGCCGCTGAGCCGGGGCCTTTGCGCAGTATGACGTGACACACGCGGATCACGTCGGAGAACTCGTCGAGCACATCGGCGTGTGCGAGCACGGTTCGACGCATCGCCGGCGCAACTTCCGCATCGCGGCAGGTGACTTCAATCAACGTGGACATGGTCACTTCCTTCCGTCAAACGTGCGCCGGGCGCGGCGCGCCACCCCCCGCTCCGCGCCCGAGGCCCGCCAAGGCTCCGCACGGCCTCTCGACCGTGCGGAGCCGATCCAACTCCAATCCCTCTCCTCCTCCGCGGCCCGGCGCGGTTCAACCGACCGCGACGGGAGCGCGGGTCTTGCCGCCGTTCCTTGCGGCGACTTTCACAGGCACAGCCCTGGGCTTGGCTCCGGGCTTGCGGTTCACGGTGATCGTCAACACGCCGTTGACGTGCTCGGCGTTGACGCTCTGGGCGTCAACATCGCCGGGCAGTTCGATCATGCGCTTGAACGATCCGAAGCGCCGCTCGCTGTGCCAGCATTCGCCGTTGCGCCGCTCGGCCGTCTCCTGCTTCTCACCCGAGATGGTGAGCATGTTGCCCGAGATGGTGACATGCACGTCTTCGGGCGTGATGCCGGGCACTTCGGCGCGGATGATGATGCGATCCTCGGCGTCTTCGACGTCGAGCGCGGGCAGCCATTCGCGCGTGGTCGCAGTGAACGGCTCGATCGATGCCCACCGGTTGTTGAAGAACTCGTCGAACATCCGGTCCATTTCCTCACGGAAGCGCTGGATCGCGGTCGCGGGAGCGGTCGGTTCGACGAGAGCCAACGGTTCACGATGACGTCGCCAGGGAATGATGTTCATGATGATTCTCCTTTCCGATCAGTGATGAGTGTCTTGCGCGGCGCAATCACGCTTGGCCGCGTTGTGGTCATGGATCAGGCGCACCTCTGCCGAATGGGAGCCTGTGGGGCAAAGCAGGAGGTCCTGCAGCATGCGTTCGGCCTCAAGCCAGTTGAGTACCGCGTTGCCGCCGTGCAATTCCCAGAGACGCTGGGCGAGGCGCGCGATCATGTCCCTGGTCACGGCTGGACGGCGCAGCGTGGCATCGGCCGGCGAGGGCGACGGGCGCGAGGACGGCATCATCTTCGCCGCGATGCCCAGCCGCGCGGAGGGCGCAGCACTGCGGCGCACGAAATCACGGCGGCGCTGATCGCGTCGGCGTGATCGCCGGGGAGCATCCGGTCTTGTGCTCGCGGACATCACCCACCTCCATCCCGTAATACGACCGAGGGTGGGACCGGGTTTACCTGGTTTGCCGCGGAAGGCGCCGATAACTGCGACTTCCACCATAAGTATCGTCTGCATCAGGGCCTTGGCGCACGGGGTGAAATCCCTGATCCGCGCTCCCCCTGCGGAGGTGGTTCGGCCCGCCATTTCGAGCGGAAGTGCCTGTGGAATTTCGGCTTACGCGCTGAAGTAGCGGCCCCAGAGCGGGGCCAGGCGCGCCACATCGCCAGGATCAACCTTCGACTTGTCCGACCAGACGGCCAGTGCGAGTGCATCGTGCGCCGGGCTGGGGTGCTCGCGCAACGTCGAAATGTCGTGCAGCCCCGCGGTGAGGAGTGCCAGCGAGGCTTCAGCGGCGATGCTGAGGTTTCCCATGATCTCCCTGAGCAGCGACTCGCGCGCCCGGCCTTCCGGCGCGGGCCGCCAGCAGTCGTAATCCGTCGGCAGCGCGATGAGGGCGTACGCGATCTCCGCCTCGCGCGCGAGGCGTGCTTCAGGCAGCGCGGTCATGCCGATGACGTCGCCGCCCCAGGCGCGATGCATCTCGCTCTCGGCGCGCGTGGAGAATGCAGGGCCTTCCATGCACACATACGTTCCCCCGTCATGGAAGGACAGCCTCTGCCCGCGCGCCGCGTCCGCGAGCCAGCGGCGCATTACGGGACAGACCGGCTCGGCGAACTCGACGTGAACGGCGGCACGCTCGTAGAACGTCCGCGGCCGATTGATCGTCCGGTCGATGAACTGATCGACGAGGACGATCTCGCCCGGGTGTATGTTCTCTCGCAGCGAGCCGGTCGCGCCGGTGGCGACGAGGTGCGTCACGCCCAGGGCCTTGAGCGCGAAGACATTGGCGCGACAGGGGACGGCGGCGGGACTGAGCACATGCCCTTCACCGTGGCGCGCGATGATGGCGACCGGCGTGCCATTGAGTTGTCCTGTGAGGATGGGGCCGCTGGGCCGGCCGAAAGGCGTCTCGCACTCGATCGCCCGAAGCGACCCGCCGAAGTCCGCGACGAGGCGCTCGCCCAGGCCTGTGCCGCCGATGATGCCGAGCATGATTTCGCGGCTCATGTGAGCATGATACCGCGTAAAGTCGGCGAAGGCGGGACGGAGGCGGCGCGGGCGGGGCGGCTCGCATACACTGTGCCGCCATGTCGGAGAAGAAGATCACCGATCACTTCGTGGAGTTTCGCCCGGGCGGCTACGCGATGCCCAAGGGCGCCACGCAGGTGCAGCGGCTCGCGGCCGGCGCGATCAGGGCCGCGGCCGAAGCGGGTGAGGTGCGCCTCTTCGGTGACCGCGTCGGGCCGCATGAAACTGCGATGGTGGAATCGCCCACTCCGGCACACGTGCTCAGCGATCCCGACACGCGCGTGTACGTAGGCGACTGCCGCGACGTGCTGCCAAACCTGCCGGACAAGGGCCAGGTCGATCTCATCTTCGCCGACCCTCCCTTCAACTGGGATGTGCCCTACGACGAGTGGCGCGACGGCATGCCGCGCGCCGAATACGAACGCTTCACGTTCGACTGGCTCGACGCGTGCATCGGCGCGCTGGCGCCGCACGGCAGCCTGTGGGTGAACATTCCCGACGACACGGCGGCGGAAGTCGTCCTGCATCTCAAGCGGCGCGGCCTGGCCATGATCAACTGGTGCATCTGGCACTTCCGCTTCGGCCAGCACCGGCATACATCGTTCATCATGAGCAAGGTGCACGCGCTCTACTTCGCGAAGAACCCGGAAGCGCGCATCTGGAACCCCGACGCCGTCCTCGAACAGTCCGACCGCGCCGCGATCTACAATGACCCGCGCACGCACGCGAAGGACTCGAACAAGGGGATGCGCGTGCCGATGGACGTGTGGTACGGCAAGTACTGGGGGCGCATCCAGGGCAACAACCTCGAGCGCCGCGCCATGCACCACAACCAGATCCCCGAGGTCTACCTTGAGCGCGTCATTCGCTCATGCTCGAACGAGAGCGATCTGGTGCTCGACCCGTTCCTCGGCAGCGGGACGACGTCCACGGTGGCGCGGGCGCTCAATCGCCGCAGCATCGGCATCGAGTTCGGCAAGGGCAACGCCGCGAGCGCGTTCGATCGCATCCGCAGCGGACCCGTGCACCTCGTGGGAGACGAGCGGACTTCGAGCGCGATCTTCGAGGAGCGCCGGCCAAGGAAGCCGAGAAAGCCGCGAAATGCCGTCGCGGCCCCGAACCCGGTAACCTGACGCGGCGCCGATTCAGCGGTTCGGCTCATCAAGGGCCGGTGCCGGCGAGACGGGGGGGGGCTCGCCGTTTTCCGCCGCCTTCACCTTGGCGCGCGCCGCTTCCGCGACGGGCTCGTAGTGCTTCCTGAAGAGGTCGATCGAGAACGTCTCGTTGTCCGTTTCGGCCGCCTCGACCGTCAACTTCAGCTGCTCGTCGTAGGCGCTCACAGCCCGCTTCCAGGAGTTGACCGCGTCGGCGGCGCGCCGGGCGCGCCAGTAGGCATCGCCGAGGTGGTCGAGGATCACGGGATCGTCATCGAGCGCCAGGCGCGCCTGCCCGCGGCGCAGCAGAGCGGCTTCCTCGAGGAGCCTGATTGCCCCGTACTCGTGAACTTCATCTCCGGCGTCCTCCAGGCGGCCGAGTTTGTATCGTACCCAGCCGAGGGAGTCGAGGTAGGCCGAGTTCGAAGGATCCGCCTTGACCGCCTTCACGAGCATGCGCTCCGCCTCGTCGAGGCGCTCGTTGCGGTCGGCCAGCGTGTAGCCGAGGTCGTTGTTGGCTGCGGCGTGGTCGGGATCGACGGCCAGCGCCTCCTCGAGAAGGCGTTCATGCGACGAATGAAAATCGTTCGCAGAAAACTCCAGGCTCAGGAGATAGAGGGCGTTGGCGAGCGGATCGGACGCACGGCGGTCCAGCACCGGCCGACTGCTGAAGATGCGCATGGCGCGGTGCGCCTCGTCGGCGAAGGCTCGCCGCGTGAGATTGATCGCGTGCTGGGGTTCGTTGCGCAGGATGGACTGCATCAGCCGCCACTCGATCAGCCCGGCGTCGGAAGCCTGCAAGACCCTCTCTGCGCCCAGCCACGCGTCCGCAAGCGTGCATGCGTCGTCGATGCGCTCGCGCCTCGCCAATGTGACGGTCGCGAGCGCGGTCATCTCCAACTCGATCTCAGGCCGGATGGCACGCACGCGCCCGATCGCGGCGACGATTGCGTCAAGAGGGCGGTCGAGTTCAGCCATCGCCGTGATCCAGGCGAGAAACACCGGCGGAGGCGCCGCCAGGTCCTTCTCGACGACCTGTGCGCAGGCCGACTCCATCAGTTGCAGAGCCTCGTCACGCGCGCCGGAGTCCGCCATACGCGAGGCCATCGCCATGATCGGTTCAATGTGGTGGATCAGGTGTTCGCCCGCCCTCGCGAGGGCGTCGCGCAGGTGCGCGACGGCTTCGACGCTGCGCTCCGCCTGCATCTCCAGTTCGGCGAGGGCGAGGCTTCGAGCCACCGAGGGCGGCATACGGCTCCACCGGTCCTGCATCACCGCGCGCGACTCTTCCTCGCGCCCCACGGATCGCAGGACTTCCTCGAGGCGGCGGTACGAGTCAAAGTCGTCCGGGCGCTGGACGATGGTGCGACGGAGGAAGTCGATGGCGAGGTTGGCGCGCTGATCGGCAACAAGCGAGGTGAGCCAGGCGTCGCGGAGCGGCCGGTCGCCTGGGCGATTCTGCCGGCGAGCCTCGAACCACTCCGCCGCTTCAGCCGCGCGGTTCGCGGCCAGCCAGGTGCGCCTGAGCGCCTCGAGCGCCGCTTCGTCATTCGGATCGTCCGCGAGAAGCGCCTGGTAGGCGGCAATGGCGTCGTCAAAGCGCCCACGCACCACATCCTGCTCGGCGCGGAGAAGACGGATCGTCCGGCCCTGCGGAGCCGAGGCCATGAGCGATCGCACGAGTTCATCGACGCGCTCCGTGTTGCGCAGCGGTCCGCCGAATCCGTGCAGCCGCAGAAGGGCCCCATGCACCGCGTCATGGCCGGGATCGATCTTCAGGGCCTCGTTGAGCACCTCCGCGGCCTCGCGAGCGCGGCCGGCGTCGGCGAGGAGCATCGCTCGCCGGCGCAGGTGCTCGACGCGATCGATCTCATCGGCTCGTTCCTGCGCCACGTGGTCAAACAGGGCGAGGGCTGCGTCGATGCGCCCCGCATCGGCCAGAAGCAGGGCCTTGTTGTAGAACAGCGCAAGGGGATCGCCCGGGCCGAGCGTCGCGGCTTCAAGCACTTCTGCGGCCGCATCTTCCAGGTTGAGCGCCAGCAGGAGGCGCGCACGGACCAGTTGCGCCTCGGCGAGCGCGGGCCGGGCTGCGACCAGCGCGTCGAGCGCCTCGCGGGCCTCCGCGAGGCGCGCGCCCCTGAGCAGGAGCCCGATGCGGATGAGTTCGGCCGCACTCCCGCGAGCCACGTCCTGGGGCAGATCGCGCACCGCGGCCGCATAGCGGTCTGGATCGTCGGTCAGGGCGACCAGTTCGTCGAGCAGTTCATCCGGCACCCGCCCCGACTTCTCCGCCACGGCGATGATGAGACGCACCGGCTGCGACGGCGCCAGGCGCTGGATGGCCCACGGCAGCAGGCCGCGGATCACGTCCGGGTCCGTGCCGAACCGGCCGAGGAACTCGAGGATGATCGCGTCGCTGCGCTCGGGCGGAAGGAGCGTGGCCAGCGCCTGCACGTACGCCAGTTCGCCCGGATGCTCTTCAAGCCGCCGGCGCAGGGCGCCCGCGAGCGCGTCGCTCGAGGGCGTTCCGCGGAAGAGCGAGGCAAGTTCAACGGCCTCGGGCATGGCCGGATCTTCGATCGCCTGGAGGAACACCGAGAGGGCATCCTGCTCGCGCCCGGAGCGCAGCAGCGCCCACAGGAGGCGGGGCAGAGTCGATTCGCCCGTCGAGCGTGCATTGTGCAGGGCGAGGGCGTAAACCTCGACGGCGTCGTCGAATCGCTCGAGGCGGCAGAAGGCGTCGCCGAGGTCTCGCCACATCTCAGGCGCGGCCCGGTGCAGCCGATCAATCTCACGCTGATATCGAGGAGACTGCGGCGGTACCGCGGCCAGCCGCTGCACGAGTTCGTTCCACAGCGAGACGCCTGCTTCGTCGTAACCCTCCGCAAGCAGAACCTGCCCAAGGTCATAAGCCGCAAGCGCCCAGACATCGCCGTCGCTGGGCCTTGTCTGCGGATCGGAGAGCAGGGTGCAGGCGCGTCCGAGCATTGCCGCGGCGCGGGCGGCGTCCCGCCTCTGCCATGCTGCCGAACCGAGGCGCAGCAGCGCATCGACATCGTCCGGGTCGATCGAAAGAATGTCCTCGTAGAGCTTCAGCGCCTTCGCCGGGCCGATCGTCGAGAGATAGTTCTCCGCCATCAGGCGCATGCAGGCCACCGCCGTCGGATCGAGTTTCAGCGCCTGCTCGAGCGTGCGAATGGAATCGAAGTAGCGGCCTTCGATGGTCATCTCGCGCGCCTGGAGATAGAGGCGCGTGGTTTCGCGGAGAACCTGGTCGGTCGGCGTCTGGAGGCTGCGCCGCGCGGGAAGAAAATCATTCGGACTAATCCTCGCGAGAGCCTCAGCCAGTGCAAGGGTGGCGCGGCCGTCGCCGTCACCTCGCGGCAGGAGGCGGCGAGTCTCAACACCCGGCGGCAGTGAGGGCTGCACACCTCCTGGCGGCGCCGGTTGCGCCGGTTCAGAGTGCGGGGCCTGTGTGAGAGTCACACCCCCTGCCACGACGCCGGGCGTCACCGGCAGGAAGTACAGTGCGGCCAGTAGCGAAACCTGTGTGGCCCGGTGAAGATCATGCATCGGAGGAGAGACTCCCTGTGTCAGCGGAGCGAGGCGCGGCGGCACGGATCCATCCGCATCACGCCGCACGCCCCAATGGTACGGGGCCGCATCGGCCTGCGACGCGCCTTGATTCTCAAGTGAATCGACCAAGGCAAGGCGTCGCCTGGGCACTGGGTGATGTCCCGGCTGCCCGGAGGGCCCACTCACCCGTTTTTCACTCAGATGGCGACGCTCCGATCTGCGATTCAGCCCAGCGGCGAAGGGCGAGATGCACCGAGGCGCAATCGTCCGGCCCGATCTGGTCCGCAATCCACTCCCCGATCACGTCCGGGTCAGCCAGCGGATCGACAATCTCCTGCGCGACAAGCGCATCGCGGAGAATCCCGTCCACAGGCAGCACGGGGTGATGAAGGCCGTGGAGGCGAACAAATGCCGCAACATAGGACAGCATGCCGTCCAGTGAGACAAGGTACTCGGTCGCGTCGACGGCGGGAACGTCTCGCAGGTGGTCGATGGAGAGGCGGATCTCGCGCTCATGGAGGTCGGCGAGGACGCGGCGCATGCGGGCGACGCGCTGGCGGGCCTTCGGGTAGCGCTCGCCGATCATCGCACCGATCTCCTCAGGCAGGCAAAGGCGCAACTCGTTGACGTCGACGACTCGCTCGAAGATGCGCCGAAAAGCGTGCGCGGCCCGAGTGAGCGACGACTCCCACACGAGGAACCCGAGCACGAGCCCGTTTGTGGGAGAGGCGTCAGGCAGCACACCCGGGGCCTGATCGCGCAGACGTTCGAGCAGCGATGCAAGCCTGATCGAGTACTCCCTGGAGTGTCTCAAGCGCAGCACCTCGCCGTCCCTCACTCCAGGCCGGCCGCGTCATCGGCCGCACCCGCCGGCCGCTGTGCGTCGCCGGTCTCGGACTCGTCGCCGCCCTCGGCCGAATGATCGACGGCGTCTTCGATCGCGGCGAGCAACGCGGCGCGCTTCTTGATGCGCTCGTCGAGGTGCCAGCGGATGTGCGGAGGCCGGCGGACGCTGATCTGTTCGTTCACGAGTTTCTGAAGGTGGATCGTGGCGGCGCGCAGGCCCGCCATCGTCGCGGCCTGGTACTCGGCAGGGAGGATCGAGACATGCACCGTTGCGTCGCGCTGGTCGCCCGACACCTCCACCTGCGTCACGGTGATCATCCCGCGTATGCGCGGATCGCCCAGGCCCCGCGTGAGGATGTGCTGCACCGCCCTGTGCATGACGGAGGCGAGTTGTTCGCGGCGGTGGCCCACGTCTGCTCCCGGTACGAAGCGGTCAGATCCTGCGGCTGACCTCGACCATGCGGTAGCACTCGAGGACGTCGCCGGGCTTGATGTCGTCGTAGCCCTCGATCTTCATGCCGCACTCCTGCCCGCTGCGGACTTCCTTCACGTCGTCCTTGAAGCGCTTGAGTTGTTCGAGGACGCGGTTGTTCTCGATCACGATGTCCGCGCGCGTCACGCGGATGCGGGCGTTGCGCTCGATCGTGCCGTCCGTGACGTAGCAGCCGGCGATCATGCCGACCTTCGAGATCCTGAAGACCTCGCGCACCGTTGCATGGCCGAGCACGTCTTCCCTGATCTCCGGCGCAAGCAGGCCGGAAGCAGCCTTGCGCACGTCGTCCAGGAGTTCGTAGATGATCTGGTAGTTTCGGATCTCCACGTCGCGGGCCTCGGCCAGTTCGCGGGCACGCGCCGACGCGATGACGTGGAAGCCGAGTACGATCGCGTCCGACGTCTCCGCGAGCAGGACATCCGACTCGTTGATCCCGCCGACGGCGGCGTGAAGCACTCGGACCTGGAGTTCGTCCGTCGAAATCTCCTCTAGCGATCGCTTGAGCGTCTCGACGGAGCCTTGCACGTCGGCCTTGACGACGAGGTTGAGGTCCTTGCGCTCGGCGCCCTTCATCTGTGTGAAGATGTTCTCGAGCGTGACCTTCGGCGCGGCCAGGGCGCGTTCGCGCTCAGCCGCGAGGCGCTGGCTCGCCGCCTCCTCGGCCTTGCGCAGGCTGGAGACGACATAGCAGCGGTCGCCCGCGTCGGGGACGGTGTCGATGCCGGAGATCTCCAGGGGCGTCGATGGACCGGCCTCCTTGAGGCGCTGACCGCGGTCGTCCACCATGTCGCGCACCCGGCCGTAGGCGCGCCCGATCACGATGAAGTCGCCGATCTTGATGCGCCCGTGCTGGATGAGGACGTTGGCGACTGCGCCGCGCCCCTCGACCATTCTCGCCTCGATGACCGTCCCGCGCGCCGGGCCGGATGCATCCGCCTTCAACTCCATGAGTTGGGCCTGGAAGTCAATGGTATCGAGCAGATCCTGGATGCCGATGCGTTTGGTGGCGGAGGTCTTGACGACCTCGGTCTTGCCGCCCCACTCGACGGGCGAGAGTTCGTATTCAGCCAGTTGGCCGTAGATGCGCTGAAGATTGCCTTCGGTCGCCTCCGGCTTGTCGATCTTGTTGAGGGCGACGATGATCGGGACGCCCGCGGCCTTGGCGTGGTTGATGGACTCGATGGTCTGGGGCATGAGGCCATCGTCCGCCGCCACCACCAGCACGACGATGTCGGTGATCTGCGCCCCGCGGGCGCGCATGGCGGTGAACGCCTCGTGGCCAGGCGTGTCGAGGAAGACGATGGTCTTCTCGTCGTCGCCGGCGCGGACGCTGATGCGGAAGGCGGAAGTGTGCTGGGTGATGCCCCCTGCCTCGCCTGCGGCGACGTTGGTCTGTCGGATCGCGTCGAGCAGCGAAGTCTTGCCGTGGTCCACGTGGCCGAGGATCGTGACAACCGGCGCCCGGGGCTGGACATCCACGGCCTCGCGCTTCTCGAACTCTTCGGTGAGGACGTCGACGGCGCTCTTCTTCTCCTCAACATCGAGTTCGATGTTGTGTTCGAGCATGAGGTCGACGGCGAGTTCGACGGGCAGGCCCGCGTTGGGATTGGCCTGCATGATCCCCTTCTTCATCATGCCGCGGATGATCTGGTTCACCTGCACGCCGGTGGCGGCGCTGAGGTCTTTGATGGTGAAGGGTTCCTGGATGCGCACGACGCCGCCGGTCTCGACGGCGGTTTTCGCCTTCTCGCCGCCGTGATCGGCGCGGGTCGCATCGCGGCGAACGGTCTTGATGTAGCCGTGCGAGCCGCGAAGGCGCTCCTCGCGCTCGAGGAGGTCCTGCTGCCCCCAGTTGCGCATGCGGGTCGGGCGCTCGCCCGGCCCGTCGGCGGTGGCGCTGCGCCCCTCGCGGCCGCTGCGATTCTTGCGGCGCGTGTTGCGCCTTGAGACTTCGCCGCCGGCTGAGAGATCGGTTGGCGGAGGGAATCCCGGGCCGCCTCGCCCGACCGGCTCGGGGCCTGGCCGGCGCTTGGGACGAGCGATGATTTCGGCCTCTTCGATGCGCACGACCTTCGGCCCTGACAGCCTCGCGGGCGACTGCACATCTCCCAGCATTGGACCGGCGGGCGCCACTTCATTGGGCCGCTTGGGCACGTTGGGGACGGCCACGGCGCGGCGCCTGGCTCGTCCAGTGCCTGCCGCGGCTTCCGGTGCAGGCGCCGCCGCCGCCGCAGCGTCAGCCTGAGTCGGCGTCACCGCCTCCGCGACAGCGGCCAGCGTCGCGGCCTGGCCTGATGTCGGGATGCGCTCAGCCGCGATCGGTTCGGCCGCAGCCGGTTCAGCCACAGCCGACTGGGCCGCAACACGCTGCATAACTTCGTCTGAAGACTCCGCAGCGCCCTTCTTGGCGATCTTGCGGGTCTCTTCAAGCGCTTTCTGAATTGCGGCCGACTCGTCAATCTCCTCGGTCTGCTGGCTGACCTTTTTCTTGGTTGCGGTGGCGTGAACTTTCTTTGCAGCCTTACGTACGGTGCGCGCCGCCACGGCGGTCAGGGCCCCCGCCTCGCCCTCCGGTTCGGCGCTCTCCACTGACGCGGCGGCTGAATACCACGATTGGATCGTCTCCTCCAGGCCCGCCGAGACGGTGGACATGTGATTGACGATGTTGGGGATGCCCTCGGCCGCGCAGCGCGTCACGAGGTCCTTGCTCTTGATGCCGAGTTCTTTCGCGATCTGATGAATCTTCTTGGCCCAAGGCTGCTCCTCAGTTCAATCTGCGCCCGGCGACTGCGCCCGGCTCCAATGCGACGACGCGGGACCGGCGTCGCGCTCACGCTCCCCCTTCGCCCGCGCCCGCCGGAGCGGCCGGGGTCGATGCACGCTGCGCGAAGCCGAGTATCGTCGCCGCTTGTGCAGCGCCGTGATCCCCGTCGCCGGCCGAAGGCGAGGCGGGCTGCGCCTCTTGCGCTTCCCCATCGGCGGAGGCGCCGACCGTCCCCTCGAGCACCGCAGCGGCAAGGCGCTGCTCTTGCTCGCGCCGCTTGGCTTCCTCTTCCTTCTCCCGCTGCTGCTCCTCGGCCACGATTTTGGCGCGCGAGGACGCCACTTCGACCATCTGCTCCGCCTGCTCGGGCGTCACCCCCAGTTCCTCGGTCAGCACTTCCGCGCCGACTTCCTCGACGTCGAAAACGCTCACCATGCCGAGGGCGGCGAGGCGGTCGAGCTGTTCTTCCGTTACGCCTTCGACCTGGCGCAGGGTCTCGACGAGGATTTCCAGGCCCTTGGCATATTCAGTGGGAGTGAGGATGTCCACGTCCCACCCCGTCAACCGCGCGGCCAGCCGCACGTTCTGCCCGCGCTTGCCGATCGCGAGGCTCAACTGATCCTCTTCAACCACAACCGTCGCCCGGCCGAGCTCAAAGCACAACGAAACGTCCTTGACTTCCGCCGGCTTGAGCGCGTTCTGAATCAGAATCTGGCTCGAATCGTTCCAGCGGACGATGTCGATCTTCTCACCGCCGAGTTCATCGACGATGTTCTTGATGCGGCTGCCGCGCACGCCGACGCACGCGCCCACCGCATCCACCTTCGAGTCTATCGAGGAGACCGCGAGTTTTGTGCGGAATCCCGGCTCGCGCGCCATCGCCTTGATCTCGATGATCCGCTCGCTGACCTCGGGCACCTCCACCTCGAAGAGGCGGCGGATAAAGTCGGGATGGGCCCGGCTCAGGACGATCTTCACCTGGTTGCCCATGTCGCGCACGTCGAGGATGAGGCAGCGGACGCGGTCGCCGGGCTGGAAGTTCTCGCCGGGAATCTGCTCGCTGCGCGGCATGAAGCCCTCCGCGCGATCGATCTGGATGACGAGCGCGCCGCCTTCGTACCGCTGAGCCGTGCCCGTCACCATCTCGCCGACGCGCTTGGAGAACTCCTCGAAAAGTGCTTCGCGCTCGTCCTCACGGAAGCGCTGGATCATGACCTGCTTGGCGGTCTGGGCGGGGATGCGGCCGAGTTCGCGCAGGTCGATTTCGATCTCGGTCCACTCACCGACCGGCTCGCCGGTCACGGGATCGGTCTCCGCGGGCGGAAAGCGCCTCCAGAGGCGGATCTCGCCGTTGAAGCGGTCCATGGCGCAGCGGAACTCGTCGGTGTCGAGCGAGCCGAAGTGCTTGCGGGCGGCAGAGATCATCGCCGTCTCGATGTCGCGGAAGAGCGCTTCGCGGTCGATTTTGCGGTCGCGCGCGATCGAGTCGATGATGCGGAGAGTTTCCTGGTTCATGTCCTGATTGTCCTTGTATCCGGGTTGTTATTCAGTTGTGAGGTCCGCCGGGCATCGCGGCCCGGCCCATCCCCGCGGTCAAACAAAAAACCACCGGCGCATCCGCAGCGCCCGTGGCCTGTAGTGCGGTTCGCGGGCGCCGCAGCGCCTCAGAACCGGTCAATCCAACCTGTGGCATGGCCTCAGGTCATGACGCGCCCCTCGCAAGTCCCGATTCCGGGCGTGCGGGTTGCGGGCGAGTTGACTCGCTGCCTACCACGCACTGCGTACTTCCCAGCGGTGCATCCGCGTTCTCCCGCGCCAGCAGTCCGAAAAACACGCCACTACAGACGAACCCATAAGGATAGTCGGCCCACCCGCAAGGTCAAAGTGAGAAGATAGTCACTCCTGCGCTGCGCGGGCCCGGCATGGGGCGAGCATTTCCGCCAGCGTCGGCGCACCGAGAGCCCCCAGTTGGGCCTGGCGGAGTGAGTCAACCAGCGGCCAATCGCCGCCAATCGCATCCTCCGACCCCAGAAGGTCTTGCGTGCACTCGACGGCGTCCTTCAGTGCGATGCGGGACGGCGGGCGGGCGAGCGTGAAGGTCGGCCGATCGGCCGGCTCGACGCGGTGCAGCAGCCCCTTCTTGGCCAATGCGGCAAGGACCAGTTCGATCGCCCGCTCACCGATGTGCGTGGCCTGCATGATGTGCCGTGCGTCAGTGGACTCCCCGTTCTCGAAACGCTCACCCACCACCCGCAACATGGGCAGGACGAGGGCAGGGTCCATCACGGGGGGGACGCGCGGCCGGTCCGGGATGGATTGCACCATCCGCACTCCGACCGCCTGGAGGGCCGAGGTCAACTCGAGGCCGAACAGGACCAGCAGCCACATGACGTAGACCCAGAAGAGAAACACCGGGATCAGCCCGAGGGTGCCGTACAGCACGGAGTAGTTGGAACTCATCCCGAAGATGGTCGAGATGTACGCCCCCAGCGCCCTGGCGCCGAGGGACCAGCAGATGGCCGTGATGAGCGACCCGATCGCGGCCGCCGACCACTTGACTTTCGTGTTGGGCACGGAGGTATAGAGCAGGAGAATGAAGAGCCACGCCGAGCCGAGCGAAGTGATGACGCCGGCCGCAACGATGGCCGACGTCGCCAGCGGGCCGAGGTAGTCGGCAAACCGGGTGACAATCTCCTCCATGCGCCGGTCGAGGAAGAAGCTGAGGTAGAGCAGTCCGGGACCGATGATGACCGTAAAGCCGTAAAGCGGCACGCGGCGCGAAAGCGGTCGATTCTCCGAAGCGCGGCAGATCGTGTTGAAGGACCGCTCGATCGTCGTCATCAGGCCGATCGCAGCCCAGATGAGCACGAGCAGGCCGATGATGCCGATTGACTCGAAGTTGACCGTCTCATTGATCTGGCGGATGAGGCTGGTGAGCCACTCCACGACTGAGATGGTCGTCGCTTCGGCCTCCTCCGTGGCCGCCGCCTGCGGGATGTTCAGATCGTCGAGTTGGGCCGCAGCGAGCAGGTCGGTAATGAACGATTCGAAGCGATCGATTCCGCCGAGAAGGCGGAAGATGAGCAGTCCGATCACGCTCACCGGCACGAGGCCGAAGATGGTGCGGAAAGCCAGGGCCGCGGCCATCTGCCCAGCCCGGTCCTCCTGCAACTGCCTCATTCCCGTGCGGATGAGTTCCGCCACGAACCGAACGAAGTACTGCCAGCGGTTCAACTCGACCGTGGGCGTGAGCAGAATCCGCTTGAGCCAGACCGGAATGGGACGCTTGCGGCGGGGCATGGAAGGACCAGGGCCTCAACGCCCACAATGAGCGAGTCTTCGAGCGAATCGTGGGGTGCGTCGGCCTGCAAGTCTATCGACCTGATCTCACTCCTGCCCGCGCTGCACCTTGCGGAAACGCAGTATGTAGTTGAGCGGCAGATCGGGCGGGTAGTGAGCGTTGATGAGTTCAAAGCCGGCGTCGATGATCTCCTGCGTGAAGACTTCCTCGCCGGCGCGGACGTGCTCCATGAGCCAAGGCGGCGTCACGCCTTCGATGCGGTAGAAGTCCACCACGACGATCTGCCCGCCGGGTCTGAGAGCCTCGCGGATCGACTTCATGGTGCTCTTCGGATACTCGAAGTGGTGGTAGGTGTCGCAGATGAACACGAGGTCAATCGAGTTGGGGACGAGGTTGACCTCGCGCTCGCCGCACACCACGACTTCCAGATTGGCGATGCCCCTGGCGGCGGCGTCCTGCGCGAGGCGCTTCATCAGCAGGGCGTTGATGTCCACGGCATAGACCTTGCCTTCAGCTCCGACGAGCCGGGCGAATATCTCGGCCATGAAGCCGCTGCCGGCCCCGACGTCGGCCACGACGCTGCCCTTGCGCGGCCCGACGAGCGCGGCGATCTGCTCGCGCTGCTCATAGATCTCGCGCCCCTCGGCTTCAAGGATGGCCACGAGCGGATCGATCTCCTCGCTCTTCCAACGTTCGTTGATGCCGGGCTTGACGCTCTGCTCAGGCGCGACAGGAGGACTCTGAATGAATCCGGCGCCGAGGAGAGCGGCTGCAAGGCCCGCAAGGGCCAATCGATGCCGACGTCGGTCAGTCGCTGCGTGCATGGTGTCTTCTCCGCTGAAGGTCCAATGGTATGGCCAGGGCGCGGAAACGAACTGATCCCTCCGCCCGCCAATAATCCTGCTCATGGCCGCAAGCACCAACGCCAACCTCGCCCGCATCTTCGAGCAGATGGCGGCCGCGCTCGAACTGACCGGCGCCAATCCTTTCCGTGTCGCCTCCGACGCGCGCGTGGCGCGCGTCCTCTCGGATCTCAGCCAGGACGTCGAAGCGATCGTGGACAAGGACCCGCAGGAAGGCATCAAACGGCTCACCGAGATCCCCGGCATCGGCAAAGGTTCGGCCGAAAAGATCGTCGAGTACCTCGAAACGGGCGAGATTGCCGAGCACGCGGAACTTCTGAGCAAGGTGCCCGACGGCTTGTTTGGAGTGCTGGAGATTCCGGGGCTTGGTCCCAAGACCGTCAAGACCATGTGGGAACAGTTGGGCATCACCTCGATCGGCGAACTCAAGGCAAAACTCGACTCGCCCGAACTGCGCCAGATTCCGCGCATGGGCGACAAGACCATCGCCAACATCCGCAAGGCGATCGAGTTCATGGAGAAAGCGGGCGACCGCGCGCCGATCGGCATCGTCCGCCCCATTGCCATCGAACTTGTCGAATCGCTGCGCAAGGTGAAAGGCGCGGAGCGCGTCGAGTTTGCCGGCAGTCTGCGGCGCGGCCGCGAGACGATCGGCGACATCGACATCCTGGCCGCATGCAGGGACGAGGAGGCGATGCGCGAAGCGTTCTGCACGCACGAGAGCGTCACACAGGTGCTGGCGCGCGGAGACACAAAGTGCTCGGTGCGCCTGGACGTGCGCGGCCTGGTGATCCAGTCAGACCTGCGCCTGGTTCCGAAGGCGAGTTTCGGCGCGGCCCTGCTCTACTTCACGGGCTCCAAGGAGCACAACGTCCGACTGCGCGAACTGGCGATCCGCCGCAAGCACCGGCTCAATGAATACGGCCTGTTCAAGGGACTCGACGAGAAACCTCAGCACAGCGGCGAGAAGCCCGTCGCCGCCGCGAGCGAAGAAGACGTCTACAAGGCCCTCGGCCTGCCCTTCATCCCGCCCGAGATCCGCGAGGACCGCGGCGAACTTGACGCCGACATCCCCGCGCTCATCGCACTCGACGAGGTCAAGGCCGAACTCCATGCCCACACGACCGCGAGCGACGGCAAGATGAGCATCGATGAACTCATCTCCTGCGCCGAGGCGCGCGGCTTTCACACCATCGCCGTCACCGATCACTCGAAGAGCAGCGTGATCGCCAACGGCCTGGACGTGAAGCGACTCCGCGCGCACAAGAAGGCCGTGCAGGCGGCGGCGAAGAAGCACAAGGGAATCACCGTCCTCTTCGGCGCCGAGGTGGACATCCTTCCCGACGGCACGCTGGACTATGACGATGACGTGCTCGCCGAACTCGACATCGTCGTTGCCTCGCCTCATGTCTCTCTGCGCCAGGACAGCACAACGGCCACGAAGCGGCTGCTCAAGGCGATCGAGAACCCGCACGTGAACATCATCGGTCACCCGACCGGACGAATGGTCGGCAGCCGCGAGGGTCTCGAGCCCGACATGAATCAGATCATCGCGGCGGCGAAGGCGCACCACGTTGCGCTGGAAATCAACGCCAACCCCAAGCGGCTCGACCTGCGCGACACGCATGTACGGGCTGCCGTCGAAGCCGGGTGCCTCATCGCCATCGACACGGACGCCCATCGCGACCGGCACTTCGACTATCTGATCTACGGCGTCCTTACAGGCCGCCGTGGTTGGCTGACGGCCGGGCAGTGCATCAACACCTGGCCGGC
>CAADHA010000157.1 GCA_900696685.1 uncultured Planctomycetota bacterium | reverse complement strand
GCCACTACCGCGAGCGCCTCGGCGAAGGCCGCGCGGGCTTCACCAGTTCACCCGTGGCCGGCGATGACAAACTCTACTTCACCAGCGAAGAAGGCCAGGTCCACATCATCCGCCCCGGCATTACATTCGAGAAGATGGCCGCGATCGACCTCGGCGAAACCCACATGTCCACCCCCGCCATCGCAGAGGGAGTTATTTACTTCCGCACACGCGGGCATGTGATTGCCATCGGGAGCAAGCCGTGAGCGAACGTCACTCCCCCGCGAAGTGCCGCGCCGTCCCCGCCCAACGGAAAGAGCCAACCTACTCTTTACCGAAACAAAGTGTTACCCATGTGCCCGGCACGACCTGTTACCCATGTGCCTGGTCCTTCACGGCGTGCCTGCGACCGCTCCGTGCGCCGCTTGTCCCGGCGTCGATCCTCCAGGCAACCGAGCATCTCAGCCCGCTCGCGACACCGCCGTTCAAGACGCGCGTACACACCTTCGCGATTCTCGATCACATCGAGCGTTCTGAAACGGATCGTCACAATGCCGAACTGGCGCAGCGCCTGGTCGCGCTGGGCGTCGCGCTGCGAGCGGGCGGCATGCTGAGTGCCATCGACTTCGATGGCCAGTCGCAAAGCCGGGCAGTAGAAATCGAGGGTGAAAGGGCCGAGGGGAACTCGCGCCGAAAGCGCCAGCCAAGCTCGCGCTGGCGAATGACACTCCATAAACGGCGCTGGGTGTTGGGCATGTTGCACCGAAGTGTGCGGGCGCGTCGGGTGGCGCCTGGATTCGTGTTGCGCGTGCCCATCTGTTCATGGTAGACGGACACGCCTTTCGCAGGAAGCCCCCACCCCGGCCCCCCCCCGCAGAGCCGGGGGAGGGAGGTGAGCCGTCACCCCATCCTCGGATCAATCAGCGCCTTGACGACCTGGCGCGACTCGACGGCCGCGAGGGCTTCGTTGGTCTGATTCAGCCCGAAGCGTTGCATGCGCATCCCGGCCCAGGGCTTCGCCCGCTGCGGGTCTTTGAGAGTCTCGATGCCGCGGTAGAAGTGCGAAAAATCCGAGCCCCAGCAGCCTCGAACATCGAGGTGCCTGCGATTGAGTTCGAGATGGGGGTTGAAGGGGATGTCGCCGTGGTCGGTGTACTGGCCGACGACGACGACCACGCCGGCGTCGCGCGTGAAGCGCATCGCCTGCACGACGGCGGCGGGCGCGCCGGCGGCTTCGATGGTGATGTCCGCGCCGCGCCCCTGCGTGTGTGAATGGACCCATTCGAGGCGGGCGGCGTCGTTATGGGCCATGAAGTCGAGCGCATCGGCCGCGCCGGCCGCGCGTGCGGCGTCGAGGCGCGCGGAAGGGTTGCCGATGCACAGCACCTTGAGAGCCCCGGCCATCTTCGCGAAGACGATCGCCGACAAGCCTACCGGCCCGCTGCCGAGCACAAGAACCGTGTCGCCGAGGCGCACGCCGGCCCGGTCGATCGCATGCAGGGCCGTGGGCAGTGAGCAGCCCGCGGCCATGTAGGTCTCGAAGGGCAGATCATCGAGGCGGATGCAGCGCGTGCCGGGCTTGAGGTAGAGTTGCGTCGCCCAGCCGCCCGTGAGGCCGTCGGCGAGGCCGAAGGTGATGCCGTAGACCTTGCGGTGCGGGCAGCGCGTGGAGGCTCTGGCGACGAGGCAGTGCCAGCAGGCGTTGCAGGTGCCATGCACGTCGAGGAAGGTAATGCGGTCGCCCTCGCGCAGCGGCCGGCCGTGCACGTCGAGAAGTGTGCCGCGGATCTTTGAGAGGACGCCGGCGGAGACGTGGCCGGGGATGATGGGGTAGGGCACGCCCGCGAGGCGGCCGTCGCGCAGGTGGACATCGGTGCCGCAGACTTCAGAGAGATGCACGTCGAGGACGCCGCTGTCGAGTTCGAGGGAAGGCTCGGGCAGTTCGCGGGTCTCGATGGGCCGGCCGGGTCTGGGCATGACGGCTGCGAGGACAGTTGACATTGGAATGCTCCGGAGCAGAGTTGTGCAGAGCGTAGGAGCGACGCGGCAAGAGGGAGCATTGAGCGGCGGACGAGCCGCACTGACCTCCACGACCGCTTCACGATGGCGCGGCCTCTGCGCTCCGTCGCGCCAGCAGGGCGGTGCACGCGAGCCAGACCAGAATCGCGGGAAGGAGCACGGCGTTGCTCCAGTACATCCCGCCGGCGGATCTGACCAGAGAGGCGACGGAGAGCGATGCGCCCGACACAGCGATGGTTGCGCCCGCGATGCGCATGATCGCGCCGGACGCGGGCCACAGCATCGCGGCAACCAGCAGCGGCGCGAGCGTGTACAGCCCGTTGCCCGCGTAGCCCGAGAGCAGCGCGGCGATGCGGTGAATCCTGAGAATGGAATCCGCGTCGGCGAGGGGAGCGGCGTCCGACGGCAGCAGGCCGATGAAAAGCGTCTGGCCGCTGAGGTCCATCGCGAAGGCGCAGATGACGCATGCGACGGCGATGCGCCCGAGCACCGGCTGCACACCCGACCGCGCGGCGAAGGACGCCACGACGACGAAGATCACGATGGAGAGCGAGGCTGCATGCCAGGCCAGCCATCCGCCGATCCATGCGGCGCGGTGCCCGGCGATGTACGCCAGTCTTGACGCGACGTCAGGGTTGGTGTCGAGGCCGTCACGCAGCAGGATGACCAGCGCCATGCCGGCGAGCAGATGCGTCGCCAGCGCGACCCATGCGGCGACCGAGATGCGCCGCCATGCGACGGCAGGCCCGGATTCGCGGTCCGCTTGCCTCATGGGCGGGCGTCCTCCCTCGCGCCGGCATCAAAGTGAAGGAGAAAGCCCCTTGCCGCGCACTGCGATTCGAGGGCGGCGCGGTCGATCCAGTCGTCGTGTCGCAGCAGACCTTCGGGCCGAGCCGCCTCGGGATCGCGAAGCCAGCGCTGGATCATGAAAGTTACCGGCATCACGACGATCATCGGCGCCGCGCGGCTCGCGACGATACTCGCCGTCGCCCGGCGCGCCTGCCCGAGATCGTCCGCGCCGGCCGCCTCGACGCCGACGGCGCCCGCCTCGGAGCCGAACCCGCCCAACACGGACATCGCGGCGAGGAAGAGCCGGGTGAATCGCGCCGGATCGGGGATGAGCCGCCGCGCGCGCAGCGCGCCAATGAGCGCCGCGCCGGCGTTGAACAGGCGCAACTCCGCGCCGACACGGAACTCGGCCGACGGCGCGGCAAGCCAGCGCGGAATGAAGTCGTGGTCTGTGGAATCGACGAGCCGGCAGCGCCGCACGCCGACGGGAGCAGGGAAAGCGAAGTCGCGCGGGCGCGCCCAGCCGTGCTCTTCGCGCTCGCCGCCCGCGCAGGGCACGGCAAGGGGGCGTCCGAGGGAGTGCAGCAGCGATTCGACCGTGCCGCGCCGGCGCGGCTGGCGATTCCCAGGCGCGATGAACGTCCGCACGCGGTCAAGGCGCACCCAACCCGCCGAGGCGATCCGGGCGAGTGCGCACGTCAGCGCCGAAACGGCCGACCACGCGGTGGCGACGGGCGGCACGGTCTCATCGCGCCGCTCCGAAAGGCGTGCGCAGACGCGCCGGGAAAAACCGCGGTCGTCGCAGAGGTCGAGATACGGCCGCCTGATTTCGAGGCAGGCGTCGAGCAGGGTGAGGGGCAGGCCTTGGAAAGGCCCGGCGGCGCAGACGGCTGCATCGCACTGGCGCACGAGCGAGGCGACGG
The DNA here is from genome assembly GCA_900696685.1 of uncultured Planctomycetota bacterium. Taxonomy (GTDB): domain Bacteria; phylum Planctomycetota; class Phycisphaerae; order Phycisphaerales; family UBA5793; genus UBA5793. The sequence continues at coordinate 72,833 of CAADHA010000157.1, read as the reverse complement.
TGTTCGTGCTTTCCAGGCTGCACGCGGCTGTTTCGATCCGCGCAGCCTGCTCGCCGCACTTCCCCGCGAGGTGTGTCCGCGCCTCTTCGGCGGAGGTCATCGTGCGGCCCGTCAGGATGATGCGATGCGCAGTGCGGCGCAGAAGATCCTCGACGAGAAGCCGGCCGAAGTAACCTGATCCGCCGACGACGAGCACCGTGCGTGGTTCAGGCTCGTGCATCGCATCTCACGCCTTGCGGGCGACGGTGCGCCTGGAGCGCGGAGAGCGCCGGGCGCCCGTGATCTCGATGTCCGGCGGGGGATCGGGACCGCCGCCGGGGCGCGCGGCGGCAAGGAGTTCCTCCGCCTGGCGCAGGGTGATCGCCGTTGCCGCCCTGCCCGCGAGCATGTCGGCCAGTTCGTCGCGGCGGGCTTCGGTCGTGACGAGAGGGCACACCTCGATGTGCGTCTCGCCGGCCCCCGCGTGCTTGACGATGCGAAGGTGCGTGTCGGCGAACGCGGCAATCTGCGGCAGGTGCGTGATGCACAGAACCTGGTGCCGCTGCGCCAAGGTGCGCAGTTTGCTCCCGATGATCGTGCCCAGCCGCCCGCCGATCTTCGCGTCGATCTCGTCGAAGACGAGGACGCTGATGCGCTCGGCCGCAGCGAGGACGGTCTTGAGGGCGAGCATGATGCGCGAGAGTTCGCCCCCCGAGGCGATGCGGCGCAGCGGGCGCAACGGCTGGCCCGGGTTGGTCTGGATCATCATCTCCACGCGGTCCAGGCCGGTCGGCCCCGGCTCGTCGAGCGGCTCGACCTCGACCTCAATGTGCGCCTCACTCATCGCCAATTGGGCGAACTCCGACTCGACGAGGGGCTTGAGGGCCTTGGCCGCAGCAACACGACGGCAGTGAAGCGCTGCACCGCGCTCATGCACCTGCCGTTCGAGTTCCGCGGCCCGTCTCGTCAGCGCATCGGTGTCCAGCCCCTCGCCCGTCAAGGCGCCGATGCGCGCACGAATCTCCTCGCGGCGCGACAGGACGTCGTCGAGCGAACCGCTGCCGTACTTGGCGATGAGGCGATTGAGCGCATTGAGCCGGTCGTTGACTTCGGCGAGTTCGGCGGGATCGAGTTCAAGGCGGCCGAGATAGCGCCCGAGCACGAAGGATGCGTCCTGCACCGAAGCGGCCGCCGACTCGATCTGCCCCGCCGCCTCCTGGAGCGCCGGATCGATCTCGACAAGTTCGCGCAAGATTCCGACGAGGGCCGCGAGTCGCGACGCGACGGATTCATCGGAGTCGTAGAGCACGCTGTGCGCCAGGCCGACCTGCCGCGTGAGTCGGTCGATCTCGGAGAGGACGCGATGCCGCGCGGCGAGTTCTTCGTATTCGCCGGCGGTGGGTTCGACGGCATCGATCTCGCCGGCCTGAAAATCGAGGAGATCGAGTTGTTCACGCCGCAGCGCGCTGCCGCGAGCAGACTCGTCGAGGCGCTCGCGGATCCGGGTCAGTTCGTGATACGCCTGGGCGTAATCGGCATGGAGAGCGTCGCAGCCCGCGAAAGCGTCGAGGACGGCAAGTTGATTCGACGGCCTCAGGAGAAAGGGCGCTTCGCCGGCCGCGCTCGATCCGCCATCATCGCCGACGTGGAGGTCGATGAGGCGGTCTCCAACCTCGCGCAGCATCGCGGCCGTGACGGGCCGGCCGCTGATCGTCGCGCTCGACCGCCCCGAGGCGAAGAGCCTGCGCGTGATGAGAAGCGGTTCATCCGCGGAGATGTCCGAATCGGACAGATCAGCGACACGCCGGACCTCCGCTGCAACGCCGGCGTCGGCAATCTCGAATACACCACTGACGCGCCCCTCCGCAGCCCCGGGGCGGAGCATGTCGGCGAGTGTCCGCCTCCCCAGGAGCATCTCGAAGGCGCCGAGGATGAGAGACTTGCCCGCGCCGGTCTGGCCGGTGAAGACATTGAGGCCCGGCGTGAGGACGAGGCGCAGGTCTTCAATGATGGCAAGGTTGGAGATGTGCAGTTCGCGGAGCATGGATGGAGATCCGTTCCGGCTGTGCCGTCCTTCCGTGGACCCGCCCCTCACCGCCATGAATGTACGGTCCGCAGAAGCCCGCGGCAAGCCCGATGGCAAAACCGCCGACGACATATACTCAGGGTGAGCACCATGAAATTTCCGCGCCTGATCCCAACCTCCTCGCGTCCGCGATCGCTTTCAGCGGTCTCCCTTCTGCTTCTGGCGGCGTTCCAGATTGTCGGCCTGACGCAGGCGCAGCGCGAAGGACCGGCGCGACCGGCGGGCGTGCCGGCCAGCCGGCAGGCCTCCAGCGTCGTCGTCATCACGGTCAAGGGCCCCATTGACAACGTGACGGTGCGATCCGTCCGGCGGCGGATCGAAGCGGCGCGTCAGATGAACGCCGACGCGATCGTGTTTGAGATCGACACGTGGGGCGGGCTCGCCACGGCGGCCCACGAGATCAACGACATCATCAAGCAGTGCCCCATCACCAACACCGTCGCGTGGGTGAATCCCAAGGCGATCTCCGCCGGCACGTTCATCGCGCTGGCCTGCAAGGAGATTGTCTTCGCGCCCGGCGGCTACATGGGCGACTGCGCCCCCATCCTGCCGGGCCTGATCCCGATGCCCGCCGCCGAACGCGCCAAGCAGGAAAGCCCCCTGCTCACCATGGTGGTGGACTCTGCGCGGCGCCACGGGTACGACGAGCGCCTCGTCATGTCGTTCGTGGCCGTGGACATCGAACTCTGGCTCGTGGAAGAAAAGGAAACGGGCAAGCGGCTCTTCATCGACAGGCACGAATACGGGCTGCTGTTCGGCGATACGCCTCCCGAGACGCTTCGAAGCCGCGCATCGGGCGGCCTGCCGCCGACCGATCTCGACGCGATCCGGATTCCGATCCCGCTCGTCAAGGAGTTCTACGAAGCCCAGGCGGAGCGAGGCGGCCTCTCGCGCGAGGAACTCGCCCGCCAGATCGAAAAAAACCAGGAACTCGCGTCGGCACGCCCGGAACTCACCGCGTCGGACCGCGGCCGCTATCTCCTCGTCGAACCAATCATCGACAACAAGACGCTGCTTGTGGTCTACGCCGAGCAGTCCCGACGCTGGGGCCTTTCGCAGGGGACAATCGCCAGCGACGAGGAACTCAAGACATTCCTCGGCGCCACGTCCCTCGCGCGCCTCGACCACACGTGGTCCGAGGACCTGGTCCAGGTGCTCACCAGCATGCCGGTGCGCGCACTGCTGCTGGTGGTGTTCCTGGTCGGCCTGGTGTGGGAGATGGCAACGCCGGGGGTCGGCGTCCCATTGACCATCTCGCTGGGGGCGGCCGTGCTGCTCTTCGGTGCGCCGGCTCTCACGGGTCTCGCGCAATGGTGGGACATCGCCCTGGTCCTCATCGGATTCGGCCTGGTTGCCGTCGAGTTGTTCATCATCCCCGGATTTGGAGTCGCCGGAATTGCTGGAATCGTCTTCGTCGGCGTGGGATTTGTGGGGACGTTCATTGCTCCCGACCCCAGCGGGAGCATCCTCCCCACGTCCGAACTGGCGCGGCAGGCCATGATGCGCGGCGTGATGACCCTGGCGCTGGGCTTCTTCGCGGGCGGCGTGGCGATGTGGCTGGGAGTCAAGAACTTCAGCCGCGTCCCGGGCCTGAGCCGCCTCGTCCTTACCGAACGCCTGCCGAGGGATGACGAGCCTCAGGGCATGCTCAGCGCCATGGGCGTCCCGCAGCGGGGACCGGCAGTCGGGAGCATCGGCGTCGTCGTCGCCACGCTCCGTCCCGTCGGCCGTGCCCGATTCGGCGCATCGATCTACGATGTAGTCTCGGAGCGCGGGATCATTGAGGAAGGGCGGCGGGTGCGCGTTGTCGCCTCCTCCCCTTTCGAAACTGTTGTGGAGGATGCGGATGATCCTTCCTGAGGCGATGTGGACTCTGGCACAGGCGACGACCGCGGCTCAGAACGGGTCCGGCGTGCTGGGCTGGTGGGTCGTCGGCCTGTTGACTCTTTCAGCGCTGCTGGTGGCTCTCGAGTTATTCATTCCATCGGGCGGGTTGATCAGCATACTGGCGGGGCTGTCGGCCATCGCCGCCATTGCCATTGCGTTTCGCGTCAGTCCTCTGACCGGGGCGATCGCGCTGGGCATCGTTGCCGGCGGCGCGCCGACCATCTTCTGGCTGGCGATCAAGGTCTTTCCGAGTACGCCCGTGGGGCGCAACATCATCCTGACCGCGGGCACGACGGAAGAGGACATTCAGCGCCGCCTCAGCGAGCGCCAGGCCGAAACCCACGCCATCTCCGCCCTCGTCGGCGCGCGGGGCAAAGCGCTCACGGGGCTGCGGCCGGGGGGAACGATCCGCGTCGACGGCGAAGACATCGAGGCCTTTGCCGAGACGGGCATCATCGACGCCGGTTCGATGGTCGTCATCACCAGCGTCAGCGGGCGGCAAATTCGCGTCATGCCCGTGGACGCGATCGAGGACACAGGCCGACCGGCATGAGGAAGCGCGCTACCCTCTCGCACTGTCTCCTGAACCGGCCCGCAGGGCCACTGATAGACGAAAGGATTGGGTGAACCAATGCCCAGCGGCGGCGATATCATCACTTGGGTAGTCGTCGGCGTCGTTGTCATCATCGCGCTCGTGGCGCTGGTCGTCATCGCGCAGTTCTTCAACCTCTGGTTCCAGGCTTTCCTCTCGGGCGCGAGCGTCTCATTCATTGACCTGATCGGAATGAAATTCCGCAAGGTCGATCCCCGCATCATCGTGCTCAACCGCATTCAGGCGGTCAAGGCCGGCCTCAACGTCACCACCAAGGAACTTGAAACGCATCTTCTCGCGGGCGGCCGCGTGCCGCTGGTCATCCGCGCCCTGATCGCGGCCGACCGGGCGAAGATCGAACTCGGTTTCAACACGGCGTGCGCCATCGACCTCGCCGGGCGCGACATCTTCGACGCCGTTCAGACATCCGTGAAACCCAAGGTGATCGACTGCCCCGACGCCGCCCGGGGTCGCAATACCATCGACGCCGTGGCCCAGGACGGCATCCAACTCAAGGTCAAGGCCCGCATCACCGTCCGCGCCAACCTCGCCCGCCTCGTCGGCGGCGCCCTTGAAGAAACCATCATCGCGCGCGTCGGCGAAGGCATTGTCACGACGATCGGCTCGGCGAACACGCACAAGGAAGTGCTCGCCAACCCCGACCAGATCAGCAAGACCGTGCTCAAGAAGGGCCTCGACTCCGGCACCGCCTTCGAAATCCTCTCCATCGACATCGCTGACGTGGACGTCGGCGAAAACATCGGCGCCAAACTCCAGGCCGACCAGGCCGAGGCGGACAAGAAACGCTTCCAGGCCGAGGCGGAGAAACGCGCCGCGATGGCCCGCGCGCAGGAAGCCGAGAACCGCGCCCTCATCGAACTCAACCGCGCCAAGGTCGTCGAGGCCGAAGCGGAAGTGCCCCGCGCCATGGCCGAATCATTCCGCAGCGGCAACCTCGGCATCATGGACTACTACCGCATGCGCAACATCCAGGCCGACACCCAGATGCGCTCCGCCATCGGCGGCGGCGGCGGAGGCGAGAAGGGCGCCTGACCGCGCCGTGCGCGTCTACTGCGCGGGCTGCTCAGCACGTATCCGCTGCGCCTCGTCTGCTCGGCCCAGCGCGTCAAGCAGCGATGCACATGCGGCACGCGTGCCGGAAAAGTCCGGGTGCGACCGCAGCGTCTGCTCGTACCAGGCGATCACCTCGTCCGCGCGACGGTGGCGGAGCATCACGCGGCCGAGGTCGCGCGACAGGACATCCGTCGCGCCGCCGAGGGCGAGGCCGCGGCGCAGCTGCGCCTCGCACTCCTCCCACCTCGCTCGAAGCAGGTGAATCCGCGCGAGTGCGACGGCAACGTCGGCCTGACCGAGCATCCCGATCCCCCCTGCGGCAATCGAGTCAGCCTTGCGCAGGTGTGCCTCGGCGCGATCGAGCGTCCGGGCGTCGGCCTCGCTCATCACCACGTCGCCGCGCAGGGCCTCGTCGATGGAGACGGCAACGAGCGCCGCGCCGTTGATGCCGCGCCAGGTGTGGTACTGCACGACGCCGCCGTGGAGCGTGAGCGCCACGAGAATCGCCGCCAGCGCGAGCCATGCCCCGCCGGCGGCCGTCAACCGCCCTGAGCGGCGCAACTGGAATCGATGAAAGCGGCAGTCGCGGTCGCCCAGCGCCTGCCACGATTTCCACCCGATGAACGTGAGGCATCCCGCGATGCCCACGGCAAAAAGCATGGGAATCTGCCCATACAGGCCGCGGAAGGCGAAGAACGCCCCGGCGAAAACCAGCGCACAACCGATCTCCTCGCCCCATGTGAGATCGAACCGGCGCTGCGCCGGCTTCTCAACGCGCGGCTTCGCCCCCATCGCCTTCGGACTCAGGCCGAAATACAGCGCGTCATTCGGGCACACGCTTACGCAGTCCAGGCACTTCATGCACCCCGGATCGACGACCATGCCGTAGTCGCGCACTTCTTCGTGGACGCGGACGTTGCTCGAGCACACGGCCGTACAGTGCCCGCAGTGTTCGCAGGCGTCGGTCACGCGGATGCGCCCCGGCGCGAGGCGGTCGAGCGGGGCGAAGAACCCGCCGTAGGGGCAGCCGTAAGTGCAGAACCCCTTGGCGCCGAGGAAGTAGACGGTCGCGAAGCCGCACACGAGCAGGAAAGGAACCGCGACGGCGACGCCGGCGAAGGTCTGCCAGAAGTCGCTCGTCGTCAGGTGCGCCTGCACGCGCCACTCGGGCAGGTCTCCGCTGGCGCCCGTCAGCGGCGCGACGGCAAGCCGGTGCGCCGCCGGCCAGATGAACATGTACAACGCCAGAATCAGCGGAACGTAGAGCAGCAGGCGCGAGCGAAAGGGCTTGGGCCGCACGCCGATCTTCTTCATCATCCACCCGCAGAGGTCCTGGAGCATGACGAGGTGGCAGCCCCAGCCGCAGAACCACCGCCCGAGCGCCAGCGTCGAGAGCAGCGCGAGCACGAAGAAGATCAGCCCCGCGTTGATCACGCCGCGCCGGGCGAACTCCATCGACTCGGACGGCTCGATGGGCGTCGTCGTCGTTCCGGTGATCATCCACTGCACGACGTGCGCGATCATCGCCAGTTGCACGAGGCCGAGCACAATGGCGCGGCGGCGTCCCATCCGCGAGGGGCGGATCGTCGGCGCGGGCGCCGCGTCCGCCCTCGCCACGGGCAGGTGAACGACCCGGCCGCCGCCGCAGTGAGGCGTCTGCGACTTCGACCTGTCTTCGCTGCTGGGATTCACGGAGGACGGGCGCATGACGGGGTTCTGCCCGATTCTATCGGTTCGATCGAGGCCGCCCCCGATCTGCCGCCGAGTGGAATTCGTGCGTTGTCGCAGCGGCGGTCGAAGGGCGAGACCTCCCCTACTCTTTGCCTTCATGCTCTACGTTGAACAGGCGGGCGCGGCGGACGACGAGGCTCTCATCATCCCCCTCGGTCCGCGCGCCGGCGGCGCCGCCCCGCTCGCCCGTGTATGGCGCGGCAACGCGCTGCAACTCGATCGGAGGGCGCTGGAACGATTCGCCGGCACGACCCTGCTGATCAACTCCGGTTCGCTTGGCGACGACCTCGGCGCGCCCGTGCCGCGTAACTGGATGGCGGGCGCTGCGGCCCGGCTCGCCGATCACCTCTTCTCCCTGCGGCCCGACCTGGTTCGTCTTCGGATCCGCCTGCTCATCGAGCCGCACTGCCGCCACATCCTGCACGATGCGCTCACCGCCGCCGTCTTTCTGCGCGAGCATGGAGACGCGCACATCGGCCTGGCGCTCAATCCCGTCGCGCTCTTCGAGCCGAGCATGATCCCCCATCGCGAAGATCATCTCCTGAGGATCGCGGAAGCGCTCGCGGCGGCCGGTGCCGCCTTCATCCTCGCCGACGCCGCGCCCGATCCCGCAGGCGAGAACCTCGATCCAGCCGATCTCGGCTGCGGCGCTTTCGATCCGCGTTTCACGCTGCAGGTCCTGCTCGATCCCGCCCGACCTGCCCGCGCGAAGCACGAAGCCGTGCCGCGGCCCGTCATCGTCCGACGCCCGCAGGCTGACGACGTGGGCGTACACCTCATCTCTGACCTGCGGGCCTTGCTTGAGCCTCTCGGGGGGGATTGAATGAGAGGCTCATGCGAGGTACGGAATACAACAACTCGCCCCCGTTGCCCTGATGCCTTGATGCCTTTCCGAGTGCCTGGTGCCCGGCGCCTATTGCACATTGCCTTCCCCCCATGTCAAGACCCACCCTCGATCATCCCTCGATTTCGCGCCTGCGTGAGCGCTTCACCCACGCGGGCCTGAAGGCAACGGAGTTTCGCGGCCAGACGGCGGTCGCGGCGCCGAACGCTCTCCTGCACGAGGTCATGCGATTCCTGCGCGATGACGAGGCGTGCCGGTACGATTTTCTCTCTGACGTCACGGCCGTGGACTACCTCGGCTATCCGGCGAGAATGCCCGGCCGCTTCGCGGTCGTCCATGTTCTCTCGAGCACGATTCACAATCGGCGGCTGATTGTCAGGACCTTCCTCGATCCCAGCCTCGATACGGGCGGCAATGCCGACGACCCGGCCCTGGTCGTTGATTCGGTAACGGACCTCTGGCCCGGAGCGGAATGGCCCGAGCGCGAGGTGTACGACATGTTCGGCATCCGCTTCACCGGCCACCCGGACCTGCGCCGGATTCTCCTGTGGCGTGACTATCCGGCATTTCCATTGCGCAAGGACTACCCTCTGCGCGGCCGCGGCGAGCGCGAGATGTACCGCGTCGTGGAACGATCCGATGCCTGATCGTTGAAGAGGGCGCGGCATCGCCATGTGCGCCGCCAGGCCTCGGATCGCTATTCGCGGATCGCCGGCATCGGCGCATCGACGCGCGTGCCTTCGACCGTGATGCTGTTCGTGAAAAAGTCCCAGAGGACGCGGCGGGCCTGCACGGCTCCGCCCGTCGAGGCGCTCTCGAGCAGGACGTAGTTGTTGTCGAAGCACTCGATCGTGGCGAGAAGCGACTTGCGGTCATAGGACAGGCGGTCGGCCCAGATGCTGCGATCGAGGCGCCGGATGAAGACGTCGCCCTCCGCCACCGCGTGCGTGAGGTCCATGCCTTCGCGCCGCGACAGGTCGAGCGCGCCGAGGGCGTCGGCGGAGCGCAGCACGGCCGTCATGCGGTTGGAGTCGACGCGGATGACCGGTTCGTTGAGCGGCCGATGGCGCATCAGCACGTCGTCCGAGATCACCATGAGGCCCGATCCGCCCTGAAGGGAGAGCCGCCCGGTCCACGAGAAGTCCGTTTCACCCGGCCCGGAGAACTTCACCGCGGCCGCCGAAGGATCGCGCTCCGCGGCGACTTGAGCAGTCGGCGCCGTAGCGTCAGTCGTCGTGCCCCCCCCTTGGGCGCCCTCATTCCTCGATCCCTCGCTGCTTCCCTGTCCCGAATCGACGATGAGCATCCAGCCATCCCCGATCGCCTCGAAGAGTTCCGTCGCGTCGGTGTACTCAATGATCTCGCTGGCGATCGCAAGCAGCATCTCGCGCTGCGTTCGAGCGCCGTCGGCAAAGCGCTGGGCCTCGACCTGTGCAGGCTCATCGCCGCGGCCGAGAACGGTGATCTTGCGCATGCGGCGCACCGGCCTGCCCTGCGGATCACCGGCCGGCTTCATCGGCTCGGTCAACTCGATCCGCATCCACTGACCCGCGATCCGGTCGATCTCCTGCGGCGACGGCTCGGAGACGGCCTCAACGTCGCCCTCGAACGTGATGCGCCCGGGTCCTTCCTCGAAAGTGAGATGGTCCGCCCACTCGACGGTCACGGTTCCAATGGATTCGTTGCGCGCCGGCCCGCCCGGATCGGCTGCGGCCGGTGACGCGTCTCCCGTGGGCGGCGCGGGCGCGTCGTCCCTGCTCCCGCCTTCGAGACGGCGGCGCAGTTCCTCGCGCATTTCCTCGGGCGTCAGCATCGGCCGCGCCTCGTCGCGCGCCGGCGCCTCTTTCGCGTCTTTGCGGGCTTCTTCGAAGTAGGTCAGCGTGCCGGCGCCGATGAAGCGCGCGGTGCGCTCCCCATCCTTGGTTGAAACATTGGTGATCTCGGCATGGCGGCCGATGACGTTGAGCGTCGGGTCGCTGACGATCACCTGTTCGCCGGTGAGGACGGCCTTGTCGGTGCGGGCGTCCGCCACGAGGCGGTCCGCGAGCGCCCTGACGCCGTCCGCGAACGAGAGAACGACCGCGCCCTGCGCCAGGAGGTTGCTCACGGCGAAGGCGGCCGACCCGCCGAAGCCGCGCGGCAGCGCTTCCTGCTGCGCCAGCGATTCCTCCACGAGGTCCGCCTGGATGTACTGCGCCTCAAGCGAGCCGTCCGCGTCGGCCACGCGCCCGCTTCCCGTCACCGTCATCTGCGAAGGCGAGGATGAGCCTCGCGCGTTCTCGCGGAAGAGGACGAACAACTCGTCGCCGCTGACGTTCCCCTCCGCCGAGCGCAGGCTCGCGTCGCCGCTTGCGGTGATGGAATCCACGATCTGCTCGCGCGTGCCGGAGCGGTCCTTGAAGTCGATGCGAAGTTGCTGTGAGTCGAGCGAGTATCCCTCCGGATCGTCGACGTGAACGGTTCCGTTGAACACGGCCGCGGCGATGCGCCCCAGCCCGCCGCCCTCCGGCACGCCCTTGAACTCGATCGTGAAGTCGTCGAGCCAGTTGACGGAGAACCCCACAGGCAGACCTCGCATCGGGTTCTCCCGATCAGCCTGCGGCTCAAGCCACGGCGGCGCCGGCTCGCGTGGAGCCAGGCCGACGATCGTCCCGGCGCCCTGGAGCACGCCCCGTGTGGCCCCCGTCGATGCGAGCGGATCGAACTGGTACTCGAACGGAAAGACGGACGTCAGCCGCGCCTCACCCGGAACACCCGCTTCAAGCGGCTGATCGCGCGTGCACAGCAGCCTTGCCACCGCCTCGGCTCGCGAGTAGACGAGTTCCGTGCCGATGGCGTAGAAGGATCCGAAGTCGACCCGCACGGGATCGCCGTGGAGCGTTGCGTGCAGGTCGTCGGGATCGTGGAGTTGCCGAGGCGTGCCGTCGAGGGGAATGAGATTGAGCGAGCCGCCTCCGGTGATGTGGATGTCGCCGGCGGCCGGCCCGCGGTCGCTTCCGAGGAATGTCGGGAGGATCGGCACGGCCGCCAGGCGCATCGACGCGAGCAGCATGGGAATGGACGCAACCCGCGGGTCCGGCCCCGGCGCGGGCGCGAGCGGGCGGTCGCCGCCGCCCTCGCCGCCGTCAAGCCGTCTCGACGACGGCGCCCCCGTCAGCTGCCCCCCCCCTTCACCGCGCCGCACGGCGAAGTCCGCCGCGAGGTCGCGCCCCACGACGCGCAGCTGGTCCTTCCCCTCGCCCTGAGTGATGATCACTTCGTCCGTGAGCGTGAGTCGATAGGGAGTCACGTCGCGCCAGAGCAGTTCCGCGGACCGCGGCTCGCCCCGCCCGCCGCCTGCCGAGGCTGCCGATGGCGGCGCGGACGCGGCGCCGCCTTCCGCGCCCCGCGGACGAATGGACGCCGCCGCGCCCGAATCCGCCGCGCCGTCGCGGCGGTAGACGATCAACTCGCGCTGCGCGATGTCGAGTTCCTCGATGCGCCCGAGGCGCTCGTTGAAGAGCAGGTTCAGGCCCGTGCCGAGCAGGATCACGTCGGCCGTGCGCACCACGACGCGGTCTTCGGTGCGGCCGCTGAGCCTCACGGCGTCGAAACTGAACGAACTCGTCGAAAACTCGGCGACCGGCACGTCGCGGCCGACGTCGATCGAATACACTCCGCGCCGCCCCGCGGACTCGAAGAGCGACACGACGACGTTGCCCGCGAGCACGCCCACCTGCGGCTGGCGGTTGTCCGCGAGGAGAAACTGCCCCTCTTCGGCGCGGATGTAGATCAACTGATTCTCGGTCCGGTAGATCCACGCTTGCGGATTGGTGAAGCGGTTCCACCCGGTTTCGAGCGGATCGGACTTGTCCCAGCGGTAGCGCAGTGCGAGCAGGCCCTGGTCGTTAGTGAACTCCAGTTCGCCGCGCCCCGTCTGGAGGGCGCCGAGCGGATCGCCGCTGGCCTTCTGCGACTCGCCGATGAGCACGCGCTTGGAGGGATCACGCTCGCTGACGTCGGCGTCGAGCAGTTCGCGCGAGATCGCCGGCGTGCTGCGGGATTCGGAGACGCGCCCGCGCGAGCCGAAGACAACCAGCATGAGCAGCACAATCGCCCCCAGCAGCCCCGCCAGGCCGACCAGGAGCATGTGACGATCGGCGATCGCGGCCCGTCGTGGACGCATGAGATCAGGCCTCCTTGTGCGCGGTTGGCGCGAAGAGGGCGGCCGCTTGGTTCCACCGCCCCTGCTCGGCAAGCAGGTGCTCGATCGCCTCGCGCACCGCCCCGCGGCCTCCGGGGGCCTCGGTCACGAACCGGGCGGCCCGGCGCACCTGCGGAGCCGCATCCGCCACTGCCATAGGATAGCCGACGCCCGCCAGCAGCGCCAGGTCGTTGAGATCATCTCCGATCGCGGCCGTCTCCCCGGCCGTGCGCCCCGTCCGCGCCAGAAGGGCGGCCAGCGCTTCGCCCTTGTCGCGCACGCCCTGCATGATCTCGCGGATGTGCAGTTCTGCGGCACGGTGCGTCACGACGCGGCTGGACCGCCCCGTGATGATCGCCGCCTCGCCTCCGAGCCGCTGCCACAGGCGGATTCCGAACCCGTCGCGCACGTGAAAGACCTTGCTCTCGCGCCCGTCGTCGTCGATGATGATCCCGCCGTCGGTCATCACGCCGTCCACGTCGAGGACGAGCAGGCGGATGTTCGCGGCGTCATGCGGCTCGCTCACGGCAGAACTATTCCTGGATGATCCGCAATGCGATGAGGTCCTGCACGTCTACAAGACCGATCGGCCTTCCCGCCTCATCAACCACAGGAATCTCGTCGGGGCGGAACTCCTGCACGAGGGCCACGGCGTCGCGGACGATCTGATCGGCCCGGAGTACCCGAGGCCGGCGGGTCATTACCGACGCGATGGGCCGGTCAAGGGCGCCGGCGTCCCTGAGCACAAGTCGGCGCAAGTCGCCGTCGGTGAAGACGCCCGCCAGCGCGCCCTGCTCGTCGATCATCAGCATGGCGCCGGGGCGCCGTCCGACGTCCGCCTGTTTCAGCGCTTCACGGACCGTCGCGTCAACGCGGATCAGCGGGAGGTTTTCGCCCACGCGGAAGCGCAGCACGTCGGTGATCCGCTGAAGGAGCACGCCGAGCGTCCCGCCTGGATGCCGCCTGCGGAAGTCTTCGGGCGAGAAGCGCCGCCGCCTGCTCACGGCCAGAGCCAGGGCATCGCCCAGCGCGAGCATCGCGGTCGTCGAAGCCGTCGGCGCGAGATTATGCGGGCACGCCTCATCAACGTGGCCAATCGACAGGTGCACCGTCGCCAGCCGCGCCAGGCGACTGGCCGGATTGGAACTCACGGCGAGAATCGGCAGCCCCTCGTCGCGGATCACGTGCCCGAGTTGCACCACTTCGTCGGTGTTGCCGGAGTAACTCAGCGCCCAGACCACGTCGCCCTCGCGCACGCGGCCGAGGTCGCCGTGCAGTGCCTCGGCCGGGTGAATGAAGTGGCTCGGCAGGCCGAGGCTCGAAAGCGTCGCGCTGATCTTCTGCGCGATCAGGCCGCTCTTGCCCATGCCGGTGACGGCCACGTGCCCGGTGCATCGGTCGAGCAGGTCCGCCGCCGCGTGCAACTCGTCGCCGAGATTCTCGACGACGCGCTCGATCGCCGCGCTCTCAGCGCGCAGCACCTCGGCGATGAACGCGCGTTCATCGGCGCTGGGAGTTTCAGGCTGAAGCGCGGTCCGGGCCGAAGTCGTCAAGGCGCATCTCCACGAGAGACCGAATGACGATTCTAGGCGGATTCACGCTCGACCGCGGGATCGACGCGACCCCTTCATGGCTCTCACGGCGCTGCATCTACTCCACGACCGCCACGTTGCTCGGGCCGCATGTGGCGATGTCGAGCAACTGAATGAAGCCGCCGCAGACGCTGCGCGGGGCCGTGCCGGTCAGCACGCGGCCGCCATTGACCCCCGCCCCGCCCTGCCACACCACGCGAATCCGGCTCGCACCCAGCCCCAGCCGCGTCCCGGCGCAGGGATACTGCGGCGGCACCGCGAACGAGCCCCGATTGAGCGCATAGATCAGCGCCGCCTGTCCCCCCGGCGTCGCGCCGCTCCACTCGACGCGGATGGCCCCGCCCCCCGGACACGCGGCATCCACGGCGAGGCGCGGCCCCTCGCACTCGTCCGGAATGCCGTTGCCGTTGCGGTCCTCCGACGCGCCGTTGAAGACGTCGCAGCCGTCCGGCTGCCGGTTGCCGTTGCAGTCCACGAAGAGACGGTTGAGATACATGAAGTTGCCCAGACCCGCGTCCCAGTTGGTGATCGCCATGTCGATCTCCGGCGACCAGGCGTAGTCGACTTCGAGAACGCGTCCGGGGAGATTGAGATCCACGCTGATCCACGCGCGCTCGCGATTGAAGGTGTACGCCGTGCGCGGCAAGGGCGAGCCGTCGAGGCGGACCTCCAACACCGTGCTGATCTGACGCCGCGCGAGCGTGAACTGCCGCGGCCGGCCCTGCGGCGCCTCGAATCGCTCGGTGTGGCGCTGCTCGACGCCGCAGTGCGGATTGACGTCGCCGAAGACGATCTTCTCAATGACCGAGGTTCGCCGGCTCGACCACGAGGGCAGCGCCGGCAGGCCCGCGCCGTGGTTGTAGAAGAGGCGCGTGTTGTCCCACCACGCGCCCGTGGCGAGATCGATCCGCCCGTCGAGGTTCACATCGGCCAGCGCCACCGCAGAGCCGTACCCGTCGAAGTAACTCCACGTGGCGCTGCGCGTGTAGTAGCCCGTTTCGAGGCCGTTATACTGGCGGAAGCGCCCCGAGCCGCTCAACTGCGTGTTGTCCGTGGTGAAGAGGTCCGCCCAGCCGTCGCCGTTGACGTCGCCCGCGACGGCCATGATCGAATCCTGGTCCGGGCTGTCGCTCGTGGACCAGGCGGGATCGACGCCGAGCATGCCGCCCTCGTTGCGGAAGATCACGGTCTCGCTGAACGAGCCGACCTGTACAAGATCGAGCCATCCGTCGCGGTCGGCGTCCTCCCATGTGCAGCCGTTGTGAATGTACGCGAGGCGTGAGGACCACGCGGGAGTCCGCGAGAGCACGCCGTTGACGTTGAGGTAGACGCGCACAGGAAAGGGATTGCGTCCATACATCCAGCCTGAGGCGAGGGCGAGGTCGGGCCGGCCGTCGCCGTTCATGTCGCCGAAGGCGCAGCCGAAGGTCGCGTCCGCCTCGTTCGAGAACCAGTCGGGCAGGCTGGAAAGCGTTCCCGCGTTGTTGAGGTAGACCTTGGCGCTGGCGATGCCCGGCAGCAGGACTGCGACGGCCACGTCCGGCCAGCCGTCGCCGTTGACATCCGCGATGTCGAGGTGGCCGTTGTACTCGACGTCGCTCGATTCCCAGTCGGGCGTGAGTGGGAAGACCCCGTTGCCGCGGTTGTGGTAGACGGCGACGCGCTCGCGGCGCATGTCGTTGCCGTTGGCGACGATCAGATCAAGCAGGCCGTCGCCGTTGATGTCGGCAAGGGCGCCGCCCGTCGAGTAGCGCAGGTCGCTCGAGATCCAGTCGGGATCATCAGGATAGGGATGCTGCGCCGGCGCGGCGGCGGCGGCGGCGAACGTCGCGGCGATAAGAATGAGTCGCAGTGACGGCCCACCTGCAAAGCGGCAGCGATGAGAGTCACACATGATGGCCTTCCTCCGTCCGGCGTGAGCGCAGCACGGTCTCTTAGAGCGAATCGGCGGCGCGGCCGCGCGTATTCCCGCCAATCGATGGCGCTCGTTGACTGACAGACAATCAGGGAAACGACCCTGATGCAGGGCGCCCCCTGCTGCTCGGAGGACAAAATCGCAGAAAAAGCCGTCGGCGCCGGCCGTGGGTGGAACGGATCACGCCTCGGGCAGGCCGGCGGTCTACTTCCCTTCGCCCTTGCCTGAGAGCCGGGTAACGACTTCGCCGACGTCGGCAAAGTCCAGCAGGACAAGGCCGTCATTCTGCCGGGCCTCGTAGACGAAGATGCGGCCGGCTCGCTTCTCGAGGACGTAGAGAAGTTCCTCGTTGCCGCCCTTGGTCGTGACGAGGCCGTATTCGCTGCCGTCGGCCGCCATCTCGGCGCGGGCCTGGTTGCCGGCGAGGCGGCCGGCCTGGGTGAGGATCATCGCGGCCACCACAAAGGCGGAGGCCCAGAGGGCGGCCGAGGCGGCGAGCGACGAAGTGCGGTCGGTGCGGGTGTTCATGGTCGGTCTTCCCATGTCGGGTTCTGGGTGTGCAGGCGTGAGGATGCGTTCACGGCGCGGCCGCGCATCAGCGCGAGGGGCTGAAACGCCGGGCGTCACTGGAGACGCTGCGCACGGAAAGGCCCCGGAGTTTGCGCGACGAGCGGTCGTACAGGAAACTGAGCAGTGTCCCGCTGCGCTGGTCGAGGACGTAGACGGCGTTGCTCGTGGAGCCGTTGATGCTTCCGCCGACCATGATGTAGTCGCCCGCGTTCTGGCGGAGTCCTCCTGCCTGCACGGAGGGCGCGAAGGACACCAGCGCCAGCACGGCGACGAGAAGAACGTTCAGCGCCAGCAGCGCTCCGAGCGTGGGTCGTGGTCGTCTCATGGTCAGGACCTCCTTGTGTCACCGGATGCCGCGCGGCCGGCGCGCGGTCAGGTTCAAGAGCCAATTGCGGTCGGCCGCCCGGCCCGGCTGCCGTGAGATACTAGATCACCCGGCGACGGCGCGCCTTCACCCATCAGGCGATGCACGGCGAAGGGGCGGCTGATGGCCCGGAACTCCTCCGCGGGCACGCACCACGTCCCCCAGCGCTCGCTGCGCCGCACCATGCACCGGCGGTAATCGCAGAGATCGACGCACCTCAGCACATACCACCGCCCGCCGAACTCGAAAACCTCCTGAAAGAGCGAATCAGGCGGCTGACTCTCGCACCAGTACATGAACAGAAACAGGGCGCGGAAGGACGAACCGAAGAGATGGGACCACGCGCCGAGCGACTCGACGTCCTCGTCCGTCACCCAGGATTCAAGCCGGCCCGTGCGCCCGATGGCGAGGCGTGTTCCCGAGAGGCGCTTGGGCGACTTGGCCCGCCGCCCCCACTGCGAGGCACACTTGCGCCCCTTGACGTCCAGAAGAAGATTGCCGTCCGGACTGTACACCACGAAGTCGAATGACTTGAGCGCATCGCCGGCGACGGGGCCGGGATGGTTCTCCGGCCGCGTCAGCGCCTTGCGCGCCTCATCGACGGCGACATAAGGCACGCGATGGCACCGCAGGTAGTGTTCAAAAGCCTGCTCGTAGTGGAATCGGCGCTGCGCCATGTCACGGGAGCATAGGAGGGGCTGAGCAGTCAGGGGAACAGCGAATCGAGGGAACAGGAGTTCGGGAGGTCAACTGACTGATGGACACGAAGCCGCCTGCCCCCTCGTTCCTCGGTCCGTTGCGTCCTCCCCGGCGTTCAACGCTGATCGAATCGCGGCCGCTCCTTCACCGCTCTCGCCGGGTTGCCCATGCAGACCGTCCACGGCCGCAGGTCGCCGAAGACGCTCGACCGCGCGCCGACCACGCAGCCTTCGCCGACCGTCACGCCCGGCCCCACGAAGACATCCGCCGCGATCCACGCTTCATCTTCAATCACGATCGGCAGCCGCAGCAGCGGCATGTCGCGGCGCGTGAAGTCGTGCGTCCCCGCGCAGAGGTGCGCGTACTGGCTGATGGTGACGCCCCGGCCGATGCGGATCGGCCCGAGGCAGTAGAGAATCGCAAAGTCCCCGACGGACGAACCCGCTCCAATGGCCAGATGCCACGGGACTTCGATGCGCACCGTCGATCGCAGCCGCGCAGTGCGATGCACGTCGGCGCCGAAGCGGCGCAGCAGCCACGCCCGCCAGCCGTACATCGGCCGGGGACTGAGGCGAAAGAAGATTGCCTCGACGGCGTACCAGAGGACGCGGCCGACCTTCTCGCGCATCGTCCACGTGGAGAGGTGGCGGTCTTCTGCGGCCCGACCGACCGGCGCCACCGGTGAGGCATCGTCATGTCCGGGACTGCGGTTCACGGTGCATCCTTCACGCGGCGCTGCGCCTGCATCTCATGATGCTTGGCGACGGAGAGAAACTCGTAGATCGCCAGGAGACGGCAGAAGACGAAGCCGGGGTACCCGTCGAGGAATCCTCTCTTGAGAACGTAGGCGTAGAGAAACCGCAGCGTCGGGCGCAGGGGCAGACGGCGCGAGCGGGCCTTGAGCCAGCGCCGCCGCGCGATCGGTCCGCCGAAGAGCGACGGCTCGAGTCCGCCTGCGTCCCCCGCCGCCGCCGCGTGCGCCTCCCACGTCGAATAGCGGTTGTGCTTCTCCACCCACGTCGCGATGTCGGGGTAGGCGTAGTGCAGGAAGTCGTTCTTCAGGTACCCCGCCTGGCCCGATGACAGGACGATGTGCTCATGCACTTCGTTGTCGCCCGAGCCGGTGTCGCCGAGGTCGCCGATCCGTTCGTAGCGCCCCAGCGCGTGGCGGAAGAGACGGATGTTCCACGAGGGGTAGTAGCCGCAGCGCCTGATCCAGCGGCCCATGAAAATGAAGCGCCGGTTGATCCACCACGCGTCGAACGGCCGTCCAGAAGCCCCCTGGTCCGTTACGACCCGGCGGATTTCCTCGGCGAGTTCCGGCGTCATGTGTTCGTCCGCGTCCATGATCAGAACCCATTCATGGCGCCAGGGCACGTGCTCGAGCGCCCAGTTCTTCTTCTTGGGCCAGCCCTCCGGACCGTAGTCGAACTGGTACACCTCCGCCCCCATCGCCTGCGCCAGCGGGACCGTCTCATCCGTCGAGTGCGAGTCGATCACGGCGATCTGCCGCGCCCAGCGCAGGCGGCGGATGCACTCGACGATGTTCCTCTGCTCATTCTTCACTGGAATGAGAACGCTCACGGGCACGGTTGCAGCACCGGGCCAGGCCCCCTCGGGGAGCCGATCCGCCGAAACCTGCGCCCCAAGCGCATCGGCTCGCCCGTCACGCTCGACGGGCCGCGCATGCCGCGCCGGCGCCGCCGCCGCTGGAACCGACGTGCCGGAGTTGACGACCATCATGCGACCGCTCCCGCCGTGGCGGCGCCATCGAGACCCAGCACCGATTCGCACGCGTCGAAGCGGTAGGACCTCAGCAGCGCCTCGAGTTTGCCCCTCGTCGATCGGAGTCCGACGTAGCACTTGAACCGCCTCGTCAAGGGCATCGGCACGCGCGGGCAGTCGGGAGCAAAATCGCGCGGATGGAGGTAGATGACCACGGGACGGCCCGCGGCGTTGAACTGCGCGAAGCCGCGCCGGATCGCCCACAGAGGCAGGAGGCGCAGGTACCCCCCGCCGCTGAAGCACAGACCGGCCGGCCCGAGGCGCATCACGCTCATGGGCAGTTCCGGCATCGCCCGCCCCGACGGCGCGGCCGTGAACGAGTGCGGCCCGGGCGCGCACGGATATCCCCCGTGCCCCCGGCTCGCGGGGAAGAGACTCGCGTCATACTCGATCCCCAGGTCGTGCATCACGTCAAAGGCCCACTCCGTGCCCGGCGTGATCGAGAACGACGGCGCGCGAAACCCCCTGATCCGCCGCCCCGTCTGGTCCGACAGGACGTCGATCGAACGCTTCAGGTCGTCGCGGAACGACTCAGGCGTCAGTTCGTAGACCTTGCGGTGCCAGTAGGAGTGCGTGGCGACCTCGTGCCCCGCGGCCGCGATCATCTTCGCGAGGTGCGGATGCCGGTCGGCGACCCAGCCGAGGATGAAGAAGGTCGCACGCGTGGAGGCGGCGCCGATCGCTTCGACGATCCAGCGCGTCTGCTCGACGACAAGCGAGGGAAGATCATCCCAGCGCGCGGGATCGGCGACCGCCGGAATCTCCACCATGTGGAACCAGTCCTCGATGTCGAAGGAAAGCGCATTGACCACTCGATCGTCGCTCATCATTCAGGGCTCCTGCCCTCCCCTGCACAGGAGTGCCGGGACTTTGCCCGCCATACCACGATGCCTCGATCCCTTCCCGAGTGCCCAGTGCCCAGTGCCCAGTGCCTGGTGCCTTGTGCCTCAATCCCCCCCCCCCTTCACACAAACCGATGTCCTGATCGCCGGAAGCGAAGCACATCCTCGCGCGTCGGCATGGAGAAGTGCGTCGCCAGCGCTTCATCATTGGGCAGCAGGGGCGGATCGCCGGCCTCGATGAGGCGCACGCTGCGGATGATCGCCTCCGCCGCGAGGTCCTTGGAACGGGCCATGATGTCCTCGAGACTGTCGCGCGGGTGAATGCGGTAGGTCTCCTGCACGAGAATAGGCCCGTTGTCGAGCTTTGCGTCCACGAAGTGGACGGTCACGCCCCCGATGCTCTCACCGTTGGCCAGCGTCCAGAAACTCGGCATCAGCCCGCGGTACCTCGGCAGGAGCGCCCCGTGGCAGTTGATGATCCCCGCGGGCGTCTGCTCGCGCAACTTCTTCCCGTAGAACTGCGTGCCCGAGATGGAGACGATCAGTTCCACGCCGCGCTCGCGCAGGTGAGTGCGAAAAGCTTCGGAGTTGACGTCGACGGCTTCGGTCGCTTCGACGCCGTACTTGCGCGCCACGGCCTTCACACTGTAACAGGTTCGCGTCGAGCCGAGCCAGCCGTTGATCACCTTGGCGCAGAGTTTCCGCCAGGCGTAGCGCCGCAGTTTCCACTGGAAGTAGTTGAAGCCGTAAAGGCGGTAGAGGTCCGCCGCGGTCTGAAAAACCGTTCGCCTGCCCTGCGCCACGCTCTGGATGTTGACGCCCGCGGTGCTGTCGGCGAACTCGCGCAGGACCTTGTCGAGGACCTTCGGCAGGTAGAAGGGGTCGTTCTGAACGAAGATGTACTTGGTCAGTTGCTTCATGCGTCGATCTTGCCGGCGATGACGTCGTCGAACTTCTTCAGCGTCACGGTGTCGCAGAACGCCGCATCAAAAGCGGCGCGGGCCTTCTCCCTGGCCGCCGCCTTCTTCGTCTCGTCGTTCATCAGGCTGCGAATGTAGGCGGCAGCCTCGGCGGCCTGGCCATGGCGCACACTGATGCCGCAGTCATACGTCCGGATGGCCTCATCGACGTTGCTCGTCTCGGGGCCGATGTAGACGATCGGCAATCCCATCGCCAGATTCGAGTGCAGTTTGCTCGGGCTCATCACCCCGAGAATGCGGTCGCGCAGCGTGATCAGCGCGCAGTCCGCGCTCTGCATGACGAGGCGGGTCATGTCCTTGGGCACGTATCCGTGCAGGACGACGTTCTTGAGGCCGCGCTCCTCGACGCCTCGCTCGATCTCCTCCCATCGCGATCCGCCCCCGACGAAGAGAAACGTGACCGGCTCATTGTTGAGCATTGCCGCGGCGGCCAGCGCCGTGTCAAACTCGTGCCCGTAACCGGCGTTGCCGAGGTAGAGCACGACGAAGCGCCCGGCGAGCCGGTGCTCTTCGACGCCGCTCCACGCCTCCCGCTTCGGATTCGGCTTCAGGGACGCTCTCGGAAAGAACGCCGCCGCCTCCCAGTTGGGAATGATCGTCGTCGGCAGCGGCTTGTCCGGCGAGGCGTAGTGCTCGTTGAGCAGGTTCGCCATCGCCTGGTCGAGGCACACGATGCGCTCCATCCGCCGAAACAGCATGCGGTTCATCCTGCGCATGATTCGGGCGGCCCAGCCGTTCTCGTCGAGCTTGCCCGAACGCTCGGCCAGCTCGGGATAGCAGTCCATGTTCCACAGGATCAGGCGCGTCCACGGGTGAAGGAACTGGTGCAGCACCGCCGTCCACGCGATGAACGGCGGGGTCGTGAGAGAAATGATCACGTCCTGGCGCGGCATCGTCAGCGACGTCATCGCGGCCGAGAAATAGAACACGCCGTAGTCGATGCACCGTTTCAAGGTGCTGGACTTGCCCAGGTTCGGCGTCCACAGCCGGTGAATGCGAGGATTGTCGAACATCGACTCCTCCACCGCACCCGACTGCGGCACATAGCCGCCCGCGCTGGAAATGATGCGCAGTTCGTCCTTGTGAGGCTTTCTGACGCGGTGCTCGGCCAGCGACGCCGCCAGATGCGCCGTCGGGCTGATGTCCGGCGTGTAGAACTGGTTGATGATCGTGATGCGCATCGGCCGGGGCTCCGGGTCTCCTGCTCGCTGGCCCTGACCTTACGCCCGTTGCTGATCCGAGATGACCCGGACCATCTCCTCGATGATCTGCTCGAGGCTGCGCGTGAGTTTCCACTCGGGGTAGTGCGACTGGAGTTTGCGCAGGTCGGAGTAATAGCAGATGTGGTCGCCGATGCGGTTGGTCTCGCTGTAGGCCAGTCTCGGCTTCTTCCCCGTCGCCTGGTGGATCATCTCGACGCACTCGAGAAGGCTGGCGGCGTTGGCCTTGCCGCCGCCGAGGTTGTAGACCTCGCCGGGCCGGGGGTTCTGCGCGAACTGCCAGAAGGCGCTCACGACGTCGCAACTGTGAATCTGATCGCGCACCTGCTTGCCCTTGTAGCCGAAGATCGTGTAAGGCTCTTCGCGGAGCGCGACGAGGACGAGGTAGTTGAGAAAGCCGTGCAGTTCGACGCCGCTGTGCTGTGGGCCGGTGAGGCAGCCGCCGCGGAAAATGCCGGTCTTGAGGCCGAAGTAACGCCCATACTCCTGCGCCAGCACGTCGCCCGCGACCTTGGAGGCGCCGAAGAGCGAGTGCAGGCAGTGGTCGATGGGAAAGTCCTCGGCGATGCCGTGGGCGTAGCGCTCATCGGCGTAGTCCCAGCGCGTTTCGAGTTCGCGCAGGGGAATGCGGTTCGGCCCGTCGCCGTAGACCTTGTTCGTGCTCATGTGGATGAAGACTGCATCGGGGCAGTGCCGCCGGCAGGCTTCGAGGAGATTGAGCGTGCCCACCGCGTTGACGTCGAAGTCGTCGTAGGGCCGCGACGCCGCGAGGTCATGGCTTGGCTGCGCCGCCGCGTGGACGATCAGATCAAACGTGTTGGTCTTGAGGAGTTGCGCCACGCCGCCGCGGTCGCGGATGTCCAGCTCGCGGTGGGTGAAGCGGCGGCACGTCGATTCCAGGCGCCGGCGGTTCCAGGTCGTGTCGCCTTTCGGGCCGAAGAAATCGGCCCGCATGTTGTTGTCCACGCCGGTCACCTCGAAGCCCATGCGGTCGAATGAGACCACTGCTTCGGAACCGATCAGTCCGCTGCTGCCCGTAACCAGCACCCGCATCTGCGTGCGTACTCCCAGGCGGCCGCCGCACGCGGCCGTCACTGATGATCGGCCATCACGGCGGTCCGATCCATCCCTTTCCCCGGCCCAAGAGGCAGAATGGGGCGGATACTCGGACTCCTGCCGCCGCCACGCGACTTCACGGCCGCGCCGGCCGATCCTGCGACAGGCGGTCGAGAATGATGGGAATCGCCGGGGGAACCTCCGTGCCGGCCGATGCTCCGAAAGGACGGATCATGCTCAGGTGATTCGCGCGGACGATCACATGGTCCTCGACGCCCTCAAGGCGCGTCGATTCGATCGAGACGCACCCGTCGCCGACCCCGGCGACCAGGTCGCTCATGGCCTTCTCAACTTCGGCGCCGTCGAACATCTTGCCGTACTTGGTCACAACGAGTTTGTCCACGCGCTCGACAAGAGACGCAACGTCGCCCCCTGTGAAGGGGCTGGTCGGGCCGGCGATGATCGTGACGGGCAGGCCGGAGGGAAGCGGCCGCGCGTTCAGGGCCGTGAGGAACGCGCTGCCGGGCGCGAGGTCGTCCTGCGCCTCGCCGGCCCCGTCGAAGAACCCGCCGACAAGCAGGCCGTCTCCGCTCAGCGCCCGCACGACCTGGTCGCGCGCCTCGGATCCGAGCCGGAAGAGCGCCATCTTCGAGCCGTGGTTGGGCGGGCCGAGCATGATGAAGCGCTG
Source organism: uncultured Planctomycetota bacterium (assembly GCA_900696685.1). Taxonomy (GTDB): domain Bacteria; phylum Planctomycetota; class Phycisphaerae; order Phycisphaerales; family UBA5793; genus UBA5793. Next base: position 48,746 of record CAADHA010000157.1, on the reverse strand, counting down.
CACGCGCGGAAAGCGGTCTCCGCCTTCGACCGCGCCGGCGTAGGAACCCTCGCCCGTGAGCAGGTCGCGGCTGATGAGTGCGCCCATGCTGTGGGCGACGATCGAGATGCGCTCCACGCCCGCGCGGCGCGCTTCCTCGAGCAGGCCGGCCACGAACTTCGTCGAGTCCGCGATCGCCTGGTCGTCGGGATAGGTCACTTCAAGGACCGAGTATCCCTCCTTGTGCAGGGCGGGGATCAGCACGCGCCAGAGCCGGCCGGCGTCGTCGAGGCCGTGAATGAGCACGACCGCCTGACGCGGCGCATTCTCGGGCGAGAGGGCCGCCGGCGGTTCGCCTGGACGATGAACCACGACGCCAAAGGACGCCCTTGCGAGGGCGGCCGCCTCGGGCGCGAAGTACTCGATGAGCCGCTGAATCGCCTTGTGGAAGACCGCCTTCTCCTGCCGCCAGCTCACGCGGTCAATCGTGATCGCAACTTCATCCGCCCCGACGCTCAGGGTGAGAACATCATTCGTGAGCGAGTTGATGAGGCGGATCGTGCTGCCCCCCAGAGCCGAGCGGACGGGGATGGACTCGTCGCAGGCGGCGGCGATCTTCTCGCCGTCCATGCCGATTTCGGCGGCAAGGCGGCCCAGCAGCGTGCCGAGGTTGAGTTGCCCGTCCTGGAGCGGGATCGAAAGGCGAATCACCGTCTCCGGTGCGGCAGGACGCTCCGCCTCCGCGTTCTGCGGCCGGCCCAGCAGCGCATCCGCCCGCGTCAGCACCGCAACGTATGCGATCAGCAGGATGACCAGTCGAGGTCTCATGTCTTCCACTTTACTCGCAACCGCGCGCCGCTGGTTTCAGTCCCGGTTACGGCTTGATTCCGGTACCGAAAAGAATCTCACCCCAGCGCTTCTCTTCCCTGCGGTACCGGTCAAATCTCGACTCGAACTCCGCCAGCGCCCGCTGCACGAACTCGTTCTCGGGGTCGAGGTTCGCTCCGTATCGCTCGTGCAGCGCCTTGAGGCTCACCACCGACGCTTCGAGGTCGGACACCGCCGAAGCATAGGTTCGCACTGCGTCGTGCAGAAGGGACTGCTTGCCCTCCTCCTTGCCCGGAGTGTAGAGAACGCGCCAGGGCTGCGATCGGATTTCAAGGGAGGCGAGTTTGAGATTGTCCGAGGCGAGGCGCAGATTGCCGAGTATCCGGGAGACCTGGGGCATCTCCGTGGTCAGGTTGCCGTTGATGGTCGTGAAGGTCTCGGTTGCGACGGCCAGCGCCCCCTGAGCATCGTCGATTACGGAATTGATGCGGGCCAGGCCCTCCTCCCGCGCCCAGCGGGCGACCTCGGCCACGTCCGCAGCCGTGGACTTCACGTCCGGCGAAACGTCCGCCACGAGCGTGCGCACGTCGGTGATGCCGTCGTCGGCGTTGTCCATGAGGCCGGCGGCCTTGTCGGCCAGTTCCGGGCCGCGCGCCGTCGTCGCCTGCACATGCTCGATGATCTCGCTGAAGCGCTGCGACCACTGCGGCCAGTTCTCCCGGGCGCTCGCCACGATCGCCTTCGCGTCCTCGATCGCGGAGCGGATGCTCTCGACGATGCGCGGGCCGTCGGCATTGACCGTCTCGCGCACGAATGCGGTTACTTCCTCGACGTTGGCCGCGATCGCATCCGCCTTGCTGATGATCTCCTTGACCTTGCGCAGGTCTTCGGGGCCGATGCCGGCCGACTTGAGCAGGACGGAAGGGGCGAAGCCGCCCTGGATCGTCCCTCCGGACCTGAAGTACGCGGAATCGAGGGGCGGGCCGGTCGAGCCGAGCGGCCCGATGTCGATTGCCGTCGTGCCGCCGATGAGCGGCACGACCATTCCCGCGAAAGCGTCTGCGCGGATTTGGTAATCCGTTGGAATGGTTACGGTGACCACAAAGCGAGGATCGCCGGGCCGGTCGAGTTCGGCCCTCATCCCGGACACCTTTCCAACGCTCATGCCCCCGATCATCACGTCGGAGCCGACCTTCACGCCCGGCACCCCGACTTCGAGCGGAAAGGCGATGCGCACCACCTGCCTGTTGCGGGCGAGCGCCGCCACGTCCGAGAGGACCACGATCATCGCCACGAAACCCCCGATGGCGATGAGAACGAAGAACCCGGCAATCGTGTTGTTGCGCTGGCGCGTGCGGCTGGTGCTCATGTTGGGGACGGTCCATCCATCCGGTCGTGCAGGTTGGGACTCATTTCACGATGCGCGTCGATTCAATGCTCGGTCCGGGCGCGAGTCTCGGCACGTCCGGCGCGCCGAGGAGATCATCCTCGTAGTTGGTCGCGGCGCGGCGGCGGGTGATCGGTCCGTCGGCGTCGCCGCGGATGAATTGCCGCACGAGCGCCTGCTCCTCCGTCAGGTCGCCGACGTCGTGGCCGCGCAGCTCCTCGAACCACGAGCGGTCGGCGACGACAATCATCCGGCCCTTGTCGAGCATCGCCATGCGGTCGGCGATGGCGAAGGCCGAATCCATCTCGTGCGTGACGACCACGCTCGTCACGCCCAGCTTCTTCGTGAGATCAATGATCAGGCGGTCGATTCCAGCCGAAGTGACGGGGTCAAGGCCGGCGGAGGGCTCATCGTAGAAGAGAATCCTCGGGTCGAGGGCCAGGGCCCGCGCCAGCCCCGCACGCTTCTTCATCCCGCCTGAGATCTGCGCCGGATACTTGTCCGCGTGCTCACGCAGTCCCACCAGTTCCAGTTTGATCTTGACCTGGATGTTGATGATGTTCTGGTCGAGGGTTGTATGCTCCTGAAGGGGCAGGGCGACGTTCTCGGCGATGGTCATGGACTGAAAAAGTGCCCCGGACTGGAACAGAATACCGAACTTCTTGCGAATGCGGTTCAGCCCTTCATCGTCGAGGTCCGCAAGATTCTGCCCGAAGAGGGTAACCGACCCCTCGTCGGGCGCCAGCGCCCCGATCATGTGGCGCAGGAGGGTTGACTTGCCGCTTCCCGACCCCCCCATGATGACCATGATTTCCCCCGGCATCACATCGAGATTGATCCCGTCGAGGACGGTCCGCCCGTCAAACCCCTTGGCGAGGCTCCGGACCGATATCAGGGGTTGTGTCTGCGGCGCGTTCATGGTACTATTCCCATTAATCGGCGGAAGACTTTCGGGAATCAGTCCAACCCGAAGGGGTTTCGTCAGTATACTCATGTATGTGCCGGGCGGGTTGAGCCGCCGGGCCCTCGGCCGCATCCCGTCCCACTCACGTCCAAGGAGATGAACATGAAACGACTGGTATCCGGATTCGTCGCTTTGAGCCTCGCGGCCGCACTGGCCTCCCCGGCTCTCGCGCAGGTCAACGTCGGCGAGAAGATGAAGCCGCTCAAGGTCGCCAAACTGTTCAACAACGAGTTCGAGGTCGAACTCGACAACCTCGAGGGGCACATCGTGATCGCCGAGTTCTGGGCGACGTGGTGCGGGCCGTGCATCGCCAGCATTCCGCACCTCAACGAAATTCACGAGAAGTACAAGGACAAGGGCGTCCTCCTCGTCGGCATCAGCGACGAGCCCGAAAGCGTCGTCGCCCCCGTCGTCAAGCAGCGCGGCATGAAGTACCTCGTCGCCGCGGGCGGCAAGGAGACGCAGCAGGCCTACGGCGTGCAGGGGATTCCCCACTCCGTTCTCATCGATCCGACCGGGACCGTCCGCTGGATCGGTCACCCCCGCAACGGCCTGGACCGCGAACTCGAGAAACTCATCGCCAGCAATCCCCCCACGCGCATGCTCGGCGGCGGACCGGACCACAACGAGAAGGTCTTCGCCGGCATCGAGGCGTCTCTGCTCAAGGGCGACAACCAGGGAGCCGTCAAGCAACTGCGCCGCGTCGATCTCAAGTCTCTCGACGCGCGCGAAGGACACCGCGCCCGCTACGACGGGATCGTGAACCGTCTCACTCCTCTCGCCCAGGCTGACTTTGACCGCGCCATGGCCGCGGCCCGCGCGAAGAACTACGGCGACGCGATCGCCGCGCTCACGCGCGTCTCGACGGAGTTCAAGGGCCTGCCCATCGCAGACAGGGCGGCCGCGGAACTCCGCCGCCTCGAGGCCGATCCGGAAGTGCTCGCCTCCAAGCGCAATGAGACCATCGAAGCCCGCGCCGACAACATGCTCAAGCGAGCCAAGGTCCAGGCCGCGGAGGGTGAGCACGTCATGGCCTACAAACGCCTCACGGCAATCGTCAAGGACTTCCCGGGGACCGCGGCGGCGAAGGAGGCCGCTGCCCTCATCGCCGCCTACGAGGCCGACGCGGAGTTCATGAAGAAGATCAGCGAGCGCTGATCCGCCGGCCGCATCATGAATCATCTCAAAGCCGCCGGTCTCCATGGCCGGCGGCTCCTCTTTTCTCTTGCCGCACGCATCAGGCCCCCGGTCTCGTGCCGCTGATCATCAGCGGTAGTCTACCACGACGGGAAGGTGGTCCGACACGCGCGAGTCTTCACGCTCCAACCCGAGGCCGCCCAGCGTTTCCCTGTCAAGATGCTCCGTGTCGAGGATGAAGCACTGGGAGACCGTGAGCACGGCGTCGGAGATCAGAACGTAGTCCAGTCGGCCGGGAAGGAACGGGAGTGCGGGATTGCGCCACGTGATGTTCGTCTCGTCGCCCAGGACCATCGGCTCGACGACGAGAAGGTCGGTCGCGTTGAGGTCGTTCTGGAATCGAATGATGTCGAGCGGCTCGTGCGAGCCGACAAGATTCAGGTCGCCCATGATGAGCAGTCCCGACGGGGAGAAATCGAACTGGCCGGCGCGGAGCAGGCGCCGCAGCGCCTCGGCTTCCTCGATGCGCCGCTGATCGCTGGCATCGCCGAGGCGCCCGCAGCACTTGAGATGCACGCTGGTGACGAGCACGCGCCGATTGGCCGCGGCCACGAGCAGGCTGGCCGCACGCAGCGGGCGCTCCGCCGAAGGGTCGTCGGCCGGCGTACGAGCCGCGACGGCGCTGAGGCGCGACGCCACGCCCACCCGGTGTTCCGGCACGACCACCGCTTCCCATCCGTACGCCGAAGGCACGTGCTCTTCCAGCCACGCCTTGAGCGAGGCCGCGCTCGCGTCGGCCCCGAGTTCCTGGAAGCAGACCACGTCGGGATCGAGCGCCCGCAGAATCCGCTCGGCAGCCCCCCCCCCAGTGAAGATCGCGCCGTCGAAGGCATTCCACGAGACGGCGCGGATGTCGCGCCCGTCGCGGCGCGCAATCCTCCCTGCCCGGGGGGGCGCGGCCTCGGGCTGTGGCGCCGCGTCCGTCTCCTCTGCTTCGCCGGCCGCCAAGTGCGCCTGCGGCTCTGGCTCTCCCTCGGCGGCCGGCCCTGCGTCACGCGGCGCGCCCGTATGTTCCGGAACCGTGTGCACGGGCGGCATCGGCGCCAGGGCGATCGCGAATGGTCCGGTGCGGTCGATGATCGAGCCGGTCTCATCGCTGAAAACCAGGCGCGCCGCAAAATGGGACCCCACGAACGGCATCACCGTCGCGCCGGGGATCAGCACGCCGCGGCTGAGGCGCATCTCGATCTCGCTGTGCGCGAAGGTCGGCGCGAAGGAGGCGCCGAACCAGTAGGGATTGGCCGGGACGACCGGCAGACCCGCCTCCACGACCTCGGCCGCCACTCCGCCAAAGCCCCCGTCGGACCGCCGCGGCGAGAAATGCACCTCGAAATCCACTCCGCCAAGAGCGCTCTCACCCTCACCGGCGACGCGCACATCGCCCGTGAGCGGGTTGCCATCCGCGTCGATCTGGAGCGTAAGCGTGCCCGTCAGTCCCTGCACGTTCACCGGCCGGCCGAGTTCAACGCGCAGGTAGACCCACCGATCGTTGAACGTCGCCCAGACGCGGCCCAGGCTCAGGATCGTGCTCTCGTTGTAGATGGAGCGCCCGCGCCCGACGGCCGGAAGGCCGGACCAGTCTTCGAACCGGCCGTCGATGGTGATCGTCCTTGCCTCGACGCGGCGCGGCGCCGCGTCGATGATCGCCGGCGCCTGACCCGGAGAGGCGCCGCGCACCTCCGCATCGTCCGCCAGGGGCGGCAGCACCCCCTGCCGGCACGAGGCCACGGTCAGCACGGCGGCAAGGGCCATCAGGCGCGCCAGGCCACGACGAGAGGAAGGAGTTGCCCAGTTCATGGGCATAGTGTCGGCCGCCCGTCGGCCGATGGCAAGTCGCACCCTTACTTCTCGTAACGTGAGAAGATCTGGTGCCGCCACTGCTGGCCCCGGCGGATGCGATTGGTCACGTTGCGCGGAACGGGCAGATGGATCATCACGGGATCGACCAGGTCGATCTCGCCGGAAAGTTCGTGCGATCCCGTCCGGAAGGTCTCGCCCCAATCCACGTGGAACGTCCCGCAGGGCAGTCCCTTCTGCGAACGAAGTTGCTCGCCCTGGCTGTGCGGATAGTTGACCGCGGCCGCAAGCAGCACGTCCACGACCGAGCCTTGCAGGCGGGGATGCACCGCCACGGGCTGCTGGATCACTCCCACTCCGCCGCCGGGGCAGGAGAAGGAGAAGTGAATGTCCGCCGCGTCGGGCCGGTGCTGGATCGATTCAGGCGGAGGGCGCATGTGAATGATCGCGTTGCAGTCGTTCTCGAAGCGGTTCTCGAAGTAGATGTGGATGAAGGCCTGCTCGCCTTCTTTGCGCATGACGGGGATGAAGCAGAGACCGTTCTGTTCGTAGTAGAGTCCTCCGGCATACTTGCCGAGCGTGTCCGGGAGCTTGTCCTCGAAGCACAAGGCCCAGCAGAGGATGGCGCTGACCGCGAGAAAAAGAACCGTCGCCGCAAGGCGCTGCTCGGTGCGGCCCGCGGTCTCCGGCCCTGCCATGAACCAAGCCCAGAAGGCCCATCCGAAGAAAATGAAGACGAAGAGAACAAGAAGAGCGTTGCGCTTTTCCCGCATGGTCGAGTCCTCCCGTCACCGGGTGATCATCCCGGAGAGCAGTGGGCAGCAGCCAGTCGGCGAGCAGACGTGACGCACCGGATTGTCTCTGGGCCCAAGCGCCCCGCTGCAGAGCGTGATCGCTTCATGGTCCTGCCACAAGGACCAGCCGCAACTTCTATCTAGGGAGTATACCTCGCTGCGGGCGCGGGAACGAACGGCCGACGGCCCGAATCACCGCCGCTGCGCGCCGCCGCCGGAAAAGAGAAAACGCGAGGAACCGCTCGCCGCCCTTGTGCGAACATTCCGCTGGCGATCAGGCGCTGCCATCCCCCTTCCCCTGAGGGCAGCCACACGCAGCGCCGACGCCGAAAAGCCGTTCCCGCCGCACGGGACACTGTCCGGGGGTGTTACCCACGAGCATCGCCGGACAGCGCGGCGGGGAAAGAGACACGGTACGGGACGCGAACCCGATTTGCCACGGATCGGGTTCCTTCCGTTTTTGGGCCCAGGCATCTCTGCAAAGCCCCAGTCAACGCCGAAGCGGCAGCGCCTCAGTCACTTGCCCAACCGCTTTGGCTGCACAGAAACACCGAATCAGGTATTGACCTGATGTAAGCGATCCGCGCGCGATCGCGCTGTCCATCGACGTCTTCCGATCAGCTCCGATTGACGACCATGATCTCGCCAAGGCGCTTGCGCGTGATGTCCGGCACTTTGCATTCCGGCGCCGGATAGCCGATGGGTAGCAGCAGAAACGGCCGCTCGTTTGCGGGCCGATGCAGAATCTGCGCGAGGAACTTCATCGGGCTGGGCGTGTGAGTGAGTGTAACCAGCCCGGCGAGATGCACGGCCGTGATGAAGACCCCGGCCGCAATGCCGACGGATTCCTCGACGTAGTACACCTGACCCCCATCGTCTGTGTGAACGAGTTTGAAGATGGCCACGAGCCAGGGAGCGGTATCGAGGAACTCCTTGTGCTCGTCCGTGCCCAGGGCGTGAAGGTCGTCGAGCCAGCGGCGCGACGCCCGCCGCGTGTAGAACTCGCGCTCCTCTGCCTCGGCCGCGAGACGGATCTCATGCTTGAGCGCCGGATCATTGACAGCCACGAAGCGCCACGGCTGCTTGTTCGCCCCGCTCGGGGCAGTGCCCGCGACGGCAATGAGATTCTCGATCACCTCGCGCGGGACCGGACGATCGCTGAAGGCGCGGACCGATCGCCTCTGTGCCATCACCTCCAGAAACGAGCGCGAGGCGTCGATGGCGTCGATATGCTGCCGAGAGGGAACATACGGGATCATCGGCGGCGAAACGGGTCGGGTCATGGAGGGGCTCCTGCGGAAGGCGTGACGGGATCGGATCGCTCGTACGTTTTTTCACGATTTCAGGCTTCACCCCTTTGGAGTAAGGGAAGGCCGTCAATATACTTGCCGCCCCCGGCGCCTGTTCTCCACTTGCGCCCGCCCGAATCGGGCCGCCAGCGTGGACAGGCTGCCCCCGCCGGGGTCGATGCGCGGCTGCTGAGTCTGGAGGAGCCTCCTCGTGCCTGTCACCACCAAGACGTTCCGGGACCAGAACCGACTTCACATCATCTTCGCGGCGTCTTCGGTCATGCTGGCGCTGACCGTGCTCGTCGCCGTCTTCGAGGACTGGCACAACGAGTACCGCCAGCCGCAGGTCGAAGTCGTGCGCTGGGAGACGGAGATGACGCGATGGAAGAAGTCCGTCTCCGACCTTCATGCGCGGCTGGCCAACGTCGAGGCGCTCAAGGAGCGGCTCGCCTCGGTCGAGCAGGTCGTGCGGAGCAATCCCGATTACATCCGCGCCGGCGAAGAGATCGCCGACCTCGCAACGAAGCGGGATCAACGCAACAAGCATCTCCAGTTGTTCGTGGACGGCAACATCTCGCCCAAGGAGCAGCGCGTCGAGCGCCTCAAGGCGCTCATCCAGGCCAACGAAGGCACGCCGGACCACCAGGCGGAACTTCGGCGCGAAGAGGCCGCCCTGGAATCCCTGCGCGCGCAGAAGCGCGAGGGAGACGATGAAGTCAAGGCGTGGGAAGCGCGGATGGAGGAACTCAAGGCCGCACGCCGCGAAATGGAGCGCGAGATCACCGACCTGCAGGCACAGATCAAGGCAATCAACACCGACCTTGACAAGGCGATCGGCCGTCTCGAGCAACTCGAGCCGGGCCTCGCCGGCTCCATCGGCAACTGGCTTCGCAACCAGCCCCTGCTCGACGCCTTCAACCCCGGCATCAAGGTCCGCCAGCAGAAGGTGGATGATGTCCTTACGGACGTCAACCTCGCGCAGGTGCCCACGATCGACAGGTGCATGACCTGCCACGTCACGATTGACAACCCCTTCTTCGCGGAGGATGCGCTGCTGCGATTCCTCGAGTTCCAGGTGCTGCGAGACCGTCTCCCTCGCGCGCGGCAGGACGACGTCCTCGAGGTCGTGAAGGCGAACCTGCCGCCGGTATCTCTCCTGCCCTTCTGGGAACGGGCCATCGAAGCCCTGCCCAGCGACGACGGCGGCCCGAAACGCGAACTGGCCGCGGCGCAGAGCGCCCTGATCAGCGCCTGGGCCTCAATCCATGACTCCTCGCCCGCTGACGATCCCGTCCGGTCCGGCTGGACGCCCGCATCGGGCGGCGGAGCGACGATCTCCACGATGGACGATGTGCGATCGGTCGCCGATGCCGTACTGGGGCGCTGGCCCGCCTCATGGCGCAACTGGTACGAGCCGCTCGTCGAGTACCGCATTCGGCTCGGCGAAATCGTCGAGTCGCGGCTCAGCAAGGCGCAGCGCCGCGCCTTCCTCGACGCCTACCGCCACGCGCTGGTCGCCGAGTACAACCAGCGATCCGCCGCCAACGGGCGCGCGAGGCTCAATCCCAGCCGCCTCTTCCTTGCTCATCCGCAACTGGACCTCTATGCCGACCCCGATTCCAAGCACCCCATCGCGCGCATGGGCTGCACCAGCTGCCACGAAGGCTCGGGAGAAGAAACTCAGTTCGTCCACACCGCTCACACGCCGCAGAACGTGTGGGTGGACGAGCGCACCGGCATGCTCATCCCCGACTTCCTCGTGCGATCGGTCGGAAGCGACGCGGACATCACGCGGCTGTTGCGCTCGCCGATGCGCAACTCGCGCACGGTGAAGGCGGGGCCTGCGACTGACGCGGCGCCCACGATCGTGCTCGCCTCGCTGACCGAGACCGAGCCCTCCACCCACGCCGCCGGCGAAGACAGCGAGGCCGATGCGCACGGCGCCTCGGAGATGTTCCACGACGCGCACTGGTACGCGGACGCGGAGAAGTATGACGATCCCCACGGCTTTCCCAACGAGGCGCATGGCGTGACGGCCGCGGCGTACCTCGACGCCCGAGGCGGCGAACTCGCTCGAGCCGTCAAGCAGCAGCGCCTCTGGGAGAAGCGCTACGGCTGGCATCCCATCCAGTTTCACTACTGGGAGCGGCCGATGCACGAACTCCAGTACGTCGAGTCCTCGTGCAACCGCTGCCACACTGATGAACTGCAACTCGACCGCACCGCGCCGATGCTGACGCAGGGTCGGCTGCTGTTCACCGAACTGGGCTGCGCCAACTGCCACGTGGTGGATTCGCTGGGGAGCACGCTGAGAAGCCAGCCGGGCCTGCCCGACGTGCGGCAGATCGGCCCAAGTCTGGTGCACGTGAAGGAGAAGCTGAGCGAGGACATGATCGCGTCGTGGACCTGGGCGCCCAAGGCGTTCCGCCCCAACACGCGCATGCCCCACTTTTTCCTGACCGAGAACAACTCCTCGCCCCTGGACATCCGGCGAACGCGCGCGGAAGTCGCAGCGATGGCGCACTACCTTGTTCGTGCCGGAGAAGACCCGACCAGGCCGCGGTACGCGCCGGAACCGCTGCCGGCGCCCGACGCGCCGGGCCTGAATACCGCCGGCAACGCCGAGGCGGGCCGCGCGATCTTCAAGGCTGTCGGCTGCCTTGCCTGCCATTCCAACGTGAACGAGTCGGGTCTGGACTGGGTAACGTTCGACCTCCAGGAGCGATTCGGCCTGGACCGCGAAGGCGCGCTGCGGCGAATCGCGGCCGACGCGGAGGCCAACGAGGGCCTCAGCGGCGCGGAAACGAGCGAAGACAACGTTGGATTCTTCACGCTTGACGCCTCGGGCCGGCCCACCGCTCGCATCAAGCCCGCCCAGTACACGCGCCTGCACTGGCACCTGATGACCCACGAGCCGCAGCGCTACAGCAAGGTCGCGCCGGAACTCTCGGCCGTGGGCACGAAACTCCTCCACAACCGCAGCCGCGACCAGGCCCGCGCCTGGCTCTACGACTGGCTGCGCAACCCCGCACACTACTCCGACTACACCATCATGCCCCGGTTCCGCCTTTCCGAGCAGGAAGCGCTCGACCTGGCGGCGTACCTGCTCGAGCAGAAGCACCCGGCCTACGAACCTCAGCACTTCGAGGCCGACGAGCAGATGATCGACGCCCTGCTCATCAACCTCCAGCGCAATGCGATCTCCGACCGGGCGGCACGTGACCGGCTTGCCTCCATGTCGCTCGAAGAAAAGCAGTTCGACCTCGGCTCCCGCATGATCCAGCATTACGGCTGCTTCGGCTGCCACCAGATCAGCGGGTTTGACTCCGCACTCGCCGTGTCCGCCAACCTCAGCACCTACGGGCGCAAGGACCCGCACAAACTCGACTTCGGTTTCTTCGAACACATCTTCGATCACCAGAGGCCGCCACAGACCGACGTCTGGTTCGTGCAGCGCGAAGGTTTGACCGAGGACGCGGTGAAGATCAGCGGCGACGCGCATGACCCGCTGGTGTCGAAGCGCACGCTGGCGTGGGAGCACGTGCCCAACGACCGCCGCGGCTATCTCCACGCGAAACTGCACAACAGCCGCATCTTCGATCGCAGCAAACTCAACGTCGAGGGCGAGATGACGCCCGAGGGCGAGATCATCTACGCCGCCCGGCGCGACGGAACTCGCCGGCTGGTCAGACGGGAGGGTCGCTACGTCGACCTGGCGACAGGGAAGGACTCGGGCCTGGGCGACGCCGACGTCGAGATCCGCTCGGTGGGCGAGCCCTACCTCAAGTTGCGCATGCCGCGCTTCTTCATGCGCGATTCGGAGGCGCGGGCGCTGGTCGCGTACGTGACGAGCCTCAAGCCGCCGCTGGTGCGCGGCTCGCTGCGCAACGCGGCCGACGATCCCGCCACGATGCGCGCCCGCGGCCGCCTCATGGCCGAGGCGCTCAACTGCTTCGGATGCCACGACATTGAGAACAACGTCCCCAACGTCAGGCAGTACTTCGAAATCCGCGGCCGTGACGGGAGCGTCAACTACGCCCAGACGCAGGAGAATCTGCCCAACGCCCCGCCGCGCATCGTCGGCAACGGCGCCAAGACCCAGCATGCCTGGTTCTATTCATTCCTCAACAACGTCGAGATGCTCCGGCCGTGGCTCGAAATCCGCATGCCGAGTTTCAACCTCACGCCGCAGGAGACGCAGTGGCTCGTCGAGTACGTCGCCGGACAGACGACGATGGATGCGCGGCTGATCGCGAAACACCTGCAGCCGGTGGACGCCGCCCTCACCAGCGAGTATGACCGGGCGTATCGAGACCGGTTCAAGGAGGTCGTCGCCTCGGGCAGCACGGCCAAGACCGCTGATGAACTTGCACGCGCCGCCGCCCAGGAAGCCGTCGGCCGAATGCTCCTGCCCGAACCGTTCGAGAGAACGCGCGACGCGATCGTGCAGACCGCGCGGGCGCATGGGCTTTATGCCCCCAATCTCTTCCCTTCGCGTTCCGACTCGCCCGAAGAGTTCGCACGCAAGCACGGCCAGATCTGGCATGACCTGCGGTTCCTGCGCGGCGTCTACGAGGGCGTCGACTTCCCCTTCCAGGCGCCGCCCATTGACAACATGACTCCCGAGGAGTTCGCCCTTGGCGAGAAAATCGTCACCGACCTGGGCTGCTTCGCCTGCCACGCGCTGGGGCAATGGGACAAACTCGAACGCATCTTTGAGATGCAGAACGAGCCGCTCCCCGCTGCGGACGAGGAGCCTGATCCGTACGGCAGCGGCGAAGGAGAAGAGGAAGAAGGCGGCGGCTACGGGGAAGACGAACAGGATCCCTACGGCTCTGACGAGCCCGCGCAGGAGCAGGCGCCGTCGCTCTATGACAAGATCAGCGCGCCCAACCTTGCGCTGACCTACGTCCGCCTCCAGGAGGACTACGTCAGGAACTGGCTCCGCCAGCCGAACTCGATCATGCCGGGCACCAAAATGCCGTCGCTCTTCGGCGACACGGGCGCCGTCAGCGCTGCCGCAGGCTATCCCGAGGAGACTCGACGGAAGTTCGAGGCGCTTTATGGCTCCGATCCCGAGGGACAGATTGACCTGATCGTGCGCTGGCTCTATGCCGCGGGCAAGCGGCGATACACCGTGGGTGAGCACCTGCTCAGGGACGAGAAGTCGCCGACCGCCGCCATCGACCTCGAGGCGTTCGCCGAGCAGCGGCGTCGCGAGGCTGAGGCGCGCGGCGAGGCTCCGCCGGCCCAGGCGCCCGCCCAGGCCGAAGCCGACCCGGGCGAGAAGAACGGCGGCGCCGAACCGGCGCCGACTCCGACACCGGCGCAACGGCCGGAACTCACTCCCGAGCAGAAAGCGGAAGACCGCGAAGCCGCCGTCGCCTCGGTGCTGAACAACGCCGACCCCGCGACGGGCTCGATCGCCGGCCTGATCGCCTTCGAGGGGCCGGCGCCTCGCCGGACGCGGGTCCGCCTCGATGCGGCCTGCCAAGCGGTCTCGCGCGAGCGTGGCCTGCCGACCCCGCTGACCGCCGATGTCGTCATCAACGACAACGGCTCGCTCGCCGACGTTGTGGTGTTCATCCGCAGCGCGCCTGCCGGCAGAAACCCGCTTGACGGCGGCAAGGTGATCAACCAGAACGGCTGCATCTACGAGCCTCATGTCAGCACCGTCACCACGGGCCAGCCGCTCGAGATGCGCAACAGTGATCCGCTGAACCACAACCTCAAACTCACCGCCGAGAAGAATGCGGGCTTCAACGTCGCCCAGCCGGTCATGGGCATGGTCCATCGGCAGGTGTTCAATGCGCCGGAAATGGGAATGCGCCTCAAGTGCGAAGTTCACGCCTGGATGAACGCACTCATCTACGTCTTCGACCATTCGTATCACGCCGTGTCGGACGGTCGCGGCGTGTACCGCATCGCCGGCCTGCCGCCGGGGCAGTACGAGGTCGTCTTCCACCATCCGATACTCGGCGAGAGCACGCAGAATGTCACCGTCGAGGCCGGCAAGGCCGTCCGCGCCGACGCGACCTTCAAGCGGTAGAGGGTGAATCTGCCGCGGCGTCAATGCGGCGGGACGGACTGACATCGTCCGGCTCGCCTGCCAACGCCCTCAACCCCGGATGCGGTTGACGAGAGTCTGCGTGCGCACTTCCACTCCCTTGAGCGAACTCTCAAGCGCGTTGCGGTTGGGCGCGTAGTCCATCGCCACCGCCTTGCGGACCCATTCCTTCTCCACGAGTTCGGTGAGAGACTGGGTGAAGGAGCGCATGCCCTCTTCGGTGCTCTGGTTGATGATCGCGGGGAGGTCTTCCTCCTGGCCGTCGCGGATCTTCTCCTTCATGATCGGGCTGCTCAGGAGGACTTCGGTGGCGGGGACGGCCGAAGATTCGAACCCCTCCATCGCGGGCAGGAGGCGCTGGGCGCAGACCGCCTTGAGCGTGTTGGCCAGCGCGCTGCGGATGAAGCCGTGCTCATCCTGCGGGAAGAACTCGAGGATGCGGCTCATGGACTGCATGGTGTCGGCGGTGTGCATGGAGCCGAAGACCAGGTGGCCCGTCTCCGCCGCCTGGATCGCCGCAAGCACCGTATCGTGGTCGCGCATCTCGCCGATGAAAACCACGTCCGGGTCCTGCCGCACGAGGTAGCGGAGTGCGGCCTTGTAGTCGGGTACGTCGATGCCGATCTCCCGCTGCGAGATGATTGACAGCTTGGGCTTGAACTGGTACTCGACCGGATCCTCGATGGTGATGACGTGCTCGGCGCGGATGTGGTTGATGTGCTCGATCATCGCGGCCAGCGTGCTGGATTTGCCGCTGCCCGTCACGCCCACGACGAGGATCAGCCCCTCGTTGGTTTCCGTCACAAGCCGGTCGTAGACCGGGGGAAGGTGGAGGGACTTGTAGGTGGGAATCTCGCCCTTCACGCGGCGGATGGCGGCGTTCATGTGTCCGCCGGCGCGGAACAGGTTCACGCGGAAGCGGTCGCCGATCTCGTTGAACGTGGCGAAGTCGAGGTCGCCCGACTCCTCGAAGCGCGGTCGAAGGCGCACAGGAATGATCGGATCGAGGAAGTGATCGCAATCGTCGCCGGAGAGGGGCGGGCCGTCAACCGCCCGCAGGAGGCCGCCGACGCGGAACGTCGGCGGCAATCCTGCCTTGATGTGCAGGTCCGAGGCGTCGTACTGCTTCATTCCAAGAAGGAGCCGCTGGATCGTGTGAGGACCGCCCACCAGACCACCTCCCGGCGCGCTGCGCCCCAGGGGCGGGAGGCGAAGTCGGCGACCCGCGGCTGAGCGTCGCAAGCCCCGCCTTCCTCGACTCCGGCCGATTCGATGGTACCCACTCACACCCGCGCAAAGCAACAGGGAAACCGGCGCGCGTGACGCCGGCAAGGCGCCCCGCGCGGCCTGGGATGCGGCGTCAGACCTTGAGACGCATCCACCCGCCATGCATGAACCGGGCGGCGAAAAGCACGGCGCGGATGGTGAGCTCCGCGCACATGACGAGCCAGATCGCGTAGAGACCGCGATCCGGCCACAGCAGCGCGACGGCAATACAGCCCGGCACGCGCAGGGCGAAGATGCCGATGCTCGTGAGGATCATCGCCATGCGCGTGTCGCCCGCGCCGCGCAGGCCGCCGCGCAGCACCAGGAGAATGGCGAAGGGAATCTGGACGTAGCCCGCCAGGCGCAGCAGGTCCGGCACGATCTCCCGGTGCTGGGGCTGATCGGACATCAGGGCCAGCATTGCATCCGGATGGACGATGAAGACATAACTGAAGATTGACATCACGGCCGCGGCGACGGCGGAGCAGACCAGCGCCGCCCGCGCCGCCATCTTCGCGTTGCCCGCGCCGAGATACTGGCCCATCAGCGTCGCCGCGGCCGTGCCCATCGCAAAGCCCGGCAGGAAACTGAAGGACTCGAGCCGGATCGTGATCTGGTGCGCGCCGATCAGGCCCGTCGCGCCCGCGGCCGCGGCGAGCACCTGTCCGATCACCAGAATGATGATGAAGTTGCCCGACCACATGCCCAGCGACTCCCACAGGTTCGGCAGGCCGACGTTGATCAGGCGCTTCATCGAAGTCCAGCGCGGCTTCATCCGGTGCCAATGCAGCCGCATCGTGTCATCGCCTCGCGCCAGGAGAACGAGGACGATCACCGCGCCGACGCAGCGCGCCACGCATGTGGCGATGCCGATGCCCGCGATGCCCAGCGAAAGCGACGGCACGCCCGACCAGTTCACTTCGCGCCCGAGCACCGTGAAGTGCAGCACCACTCCGGAGAGGATGATGTTGAGGGGGAGGTTGATGATGTTCTCGACGAGCATGATCCACAGCGAACTTCGCGACTCGCCGGCGCCGCGCAGGCACGCCACGCCCACGTTGGTGATGACCATCGCCGGCATCGACGCCGCAATCGGCCAGAGATAGTCGGCCATGAGGCGGGCCGCGACGGGATCGAGGCCGACGGGGCCGCCGATAGAGGGCGCCGCCAGGGCCATCAGCACTCCAGTCGCCACGCCGATGATCGCCGCCAGCATGATGGACTGACCGAGCACGTCGTTCGCCAGGCTCCTGTGTCCTCGGCCGACAGCGCGGCTGATGAGGGCCGTGGCGCCGATCGCCACCGACATCGTGATCACGCCGGTGAACCACATGATGTAGGTGGACAGGCCGACGGCGTCGGTCTCCTCGACGCCGAGCCGCGCCGCGATCGCCGTGTCCACTGTGCCCAGGAGCGCATCCAGGAAAGACTGGGCCATGATCGGCCACGAGATCACCCAGATCGCCGCGCCCAGCGAGAGACCGGCAAGCCGCCCCGTGCGGATCGATCCGACGCGCGGTGCATCCGCCTCCGGCGGCGTCGACTCTTCGGGTGAATCGACTTCATCAACAACGGACGCAACGACAGGATTCAAGGCCCCCGCGCCGCCCGCTCCGCCATCGATCGCGGGCACCTCCACCAG
The DNA here is from genome assembly GCA_900696685.1 of uncultured Planctomycetota bacterium. Taxonomy (GTDB): domain Bacteria; phylum Planctomycetota; class Phycisphaerae; order Phycisphaerales; family UBA5793; genus UBA5793. The sequence goes on along the minus strand of CAADHA010000157.1, from coordinate 31,536 downwards.
TGCTGCGCTGCTCTGATCGGTTGCCGGTGTGGTCACTGGGGCCAGTTCCTCACGGACGGGGCGCATGCCTTGATCGGGAAGAAAAACAACCGTCAAGAGTACGCGGCGACCGGTCCTTTGCCCCCTCGATGGTTCGGCGGGGATTGATCAGAAGGGGCAGGGCGAGACCAACTCGATACGCTCGCCCGTCATCGGGTGGACAAGCGCAAGGCCCGTCGCGTGCAGGAGCAGACGCGGCGCCATCGCGAGAACGCCGGGAGGCGCATAGAGGTCGTCGCCCAGAATCGGGTGTCCCACCGAGGCGAGGTGAAGGCGCAACTGGTGCGACCGGCCTGTCAAGGGCGTCAAACGAAGGCGGGCGCAGCCGTCGGCGCGGCACTCGATCACTTCCCAGCGGGTCACCGCCGCCTTGCCCGCCTCGAAGTCGATGACCTGGCGCGGCCGGCGGGAGATGTCGGCTCGCATCGGCAGGCTGATCTCTCCGCAGTCACCCGCGGGACGCCCTGAGACGACGGCTTCATACTCCTTCTCAACTCTTCGCAGGCGAAAGAGCCGGCAGAGTTCCCGATGCACGTCGGGACTGAGAGCCGCGATCATGAGGCCGCTGGTGTCCATGTCAAGGCGGTGGGCTTCGCGCGCCCAGCCGAAGCGCGCGATGAGACGCGCGATTACGCAGTCGCGCTTCGCCTCTCCCCGACCCGGCACGCTCAGCAGGCCCGCGGGCTTGTCCACGCAGGCGAGATGAGCGTCCGCGAAGACCAGGGCCAACTCATCCATAACCTCTCCCAGACGGACCACTTGTGTTGCACCGTTCCAGCCGCAACCGGGGAAACCGCCCTGATCAGGCCGCGGCGCTTGACGCAATCTACAGCCCCGATTGCGCCGAGACTATACTGCCTCAATGACGCGCGCCGCGAAAGGGGTGCTTCGATGACCGGATATGGACGCTGCGAATCGACCACGTACGGCCGCCGCATTCTCTGCGGGATTTGTGGCCTGGGCGTGGCGGCAATGGCCTCATGGGCGACGGCACAGAACGTCGGCGGACCGCCCTCGGGCGACGTCGCGCCCGCGCCGCTCAACTGGCGCGTTGCCGAGAAGGGCATTCTCGAAGATCACGTCCAGCTCACCTTCGACGCTGACTTCCACAAGGCGGGCGAGGCGTACTTCAGCCCCGACGATCAGTGGATCATCTTCCAGGCGGTCCCGAAGCCCCTTGACGGGCAGGCGCCCGATCCGTTCTACGCGATGTACGTCGCTCCTCTTCGATTCGAGAGCAGCCGGCTCGTCGGCGCGGGCGATCCGATCCAGGTCAGCCCGCCCGGATCGGCCAACACCTGCGGGTGGTTCGATCCGCACGATCCCTCTCGCATCTACTTCGGCTCAACGGTACAGCCGCCGACGGCGAGCGAAGCCCCCGGCTTCCAGCGCGACAGTTCCAAGTACAAGTGGATGTTCCCGCCGGAGACGGAGATCGTGACGATGATCGTGCCGGAGATCTTCGCCGCAATTCATCCAGGTGCGCCGCTCCCCCCTCCCGAAGTATGCGACCTGCGGAAGATCACTCGCAATGACACTTATGACGCGGAAGGCTCGCTCGACCCTTCCGGCCGGTTCCTGCTCTACACGCACGTCGATGCCGCTCCTGCGTTCGCCGACCTCTACGTCATGGATGTCAGGTCCGGGCGCACGAATCGGATCGTGACAGCCGAGGGCTACGACGGCGGCCCCTTCTTCAGCCCGGACGGCAAGCGCATCACCTACCGCTCCGACCGCCAGGGCAACAACTACCTGCAACTCTTCATCGGGCACCTGAAGTTTGATGAGCACGGTGTGCCGGCCGGCCTGACGCAGGAGTTCCAACTCACGGATGGCGCCGACGTGAACTGGTGCCCCTTCTGGCATCCCGGCGGGCGGCACCTCGTCTTCGCCTCCAGCGCCGTGAGCCACCACAACTATGAGGTCTTCATCACCACGGCCGATCCCGGAGACCTGCCCGGCTCGAACGGCAGCATCCGCTACGGTCTTCAGACGCGGCGCGTGACCCATGCGCCGGGCTTCGACGGCCTGCCGGTCTTCAACTCCGACGGCCGGTACATGATGTGGACGAGCAAGCGCTCGATGGATCCGCGCAGCACCGGCGAAAGCCAGCTCTGGGCCGCGCGGTTCGTCATGGAACTCGATCCCGCGCCCGCGATTCCCGTCGATCCGTCGCGCTGAGCGCAGGCGGCAGTTCGCTCCCGGCACGCAGCAGCGCCGCGGCAATCTCGTCGATGCGGTCGAGGGCCGCGCGCATCGCCTCGGGTTGAAGGTTCGCGCCGGACTGCGGCGCATCGCCGGCTGCAAGACTGTGCATGCGCCGGCTGAGTGCGGCCAGTTCCTCGATCGCTTCGGCGCCGTTCGGTTCGAAGGGAGGCCAGAGGGGAAGTTGCTCGATCTGTCGCGGACCCAGGTGCATCGACCTCGCCCCGAAACCTCGCGATTCGAAGAGCAATCGATAGAGCGCGTTGACCGGCGTCGAGTTCAGCCACGCGCACAGGGCGTGGGTCACGGCGGGGTCGCGCGGGATGATCTGCACCGCCGACTTGCCGCACAGGGCGCCGACTTCATCGACGACCGCTTCGATGCGCCCCGCGAGACCTGCGACGAGCACCTTCGGCGACCGCGACTGTGCCGCACGCCGGGGCAGATGTTCATCCAGCCATTCGAGCGGAACCACGGGCCGAATCCAGGCTCGCCGCAGGTAGCGCGTCGGCCGGCTCCCCCACCGCTTCACGAACGGATCGATTGTCCCCGTGTTGATCAGAGGCGCCGCGGGTGCGCCGCACTCGCCCGCCTCGATGATCGCGTCGCGGATGACGTAGGCTTCGGCCGTCGTCGCGCCGTCGCCGACGAAGGCCATGTCGCGCAGGCGCGGGCGGCCGCGAAGCGCCGCCGTCACATCGGAGGCGAAGAGCACCGGCATGGACTCTCGCTCTGCCCAACGGCGTCGATCACGCACGGGCGGGCGAGACAGGATCGCCGACCAGTGGCCCGGCGGGAGCAGTCGCAGACCCCGCTGCAGTGCGCTCCACGAGCAGGCATCTGCATCCATGATGCAGATTGCATGATCGGCGCATGGCACAACGCGCCGCATGACGACGCTGACGGTCTTGACGGCCGCATCCTCGAACGCGTCGGCAGCATTGAGCCGGATCGACTCGATCGTCTGCCTCTCCATGAGCCGATGCACGCGCCGCGCATGATCGGATGCGAACAGGCGGCGGGGCAGCACAAGGCCGATGCGTCCGCCGGGCTGCACCAGTTGTACGGCGCGCTCGACGAAAAGGGCGGCGAGGTCCCAGTTGCCCCGAGCGGTCTCGTAGCGCGCGGCGAGTCGAGGGCGGCGGCCGCGATCCGCCTCGCACATTGATTCGGAGTCAACGAAAGGAGGATTGCCGAGCACGAGGTCGAAACAAGCCTCGCCCGCACACTCGTCGAGCAGCGCGTCGCCGAGCACGAACCAGTTGGAAAAGTCGCGCGGCGCCAGCGGGCCGCGACCGCACTCGGCGCGCAGCAGGCGCGCACCGCGAAGACCCGCCTGCGGGTCGATGTCGATGCCGTGCAGCGACGCGGCGGCCGCTCGGAGCAGGTCGACCCGGTTCGCAGGGCGCGCCGCGCCCTCAATCCATCGCGCCAGTCGCCTCCATGCCGCGATGAGAAAACGACCGCTGCCGCACGCAGGATCAATGATGCGCAGCGTCGCCAGGCGCGCCGCGCACGACGCCTCGTCGCCCATTTCCGCCAGGATCGGATCGAGCGCCGCATCGAGAATCGGGCCGATCAGAGCGGGCGGCGTGTAGTAGATGCCCAGTCTTCGACGGCGACTCCTCTTCGCTATCATCATTCCCGTTCATCGACACAACCGCCCGCTGTTCACGACTCTCGATCGGACCCGGCATGACCGTCTCCCACCGTCTCGCGTCCTACGGCACGTCGATCTTCACGGAGATGACCCGCCTGGCCAACGAGAAGGGCGCGATCAACCTCTCGCAGGGCTTCCCCGACTTCAACGGTCCGGCGTTCGTGCGCAGCGCCGCCATCGATGCGATCAACGCGGGCCACAACCAGTACGCGCGGATGTCGGGCGTGCCCCCGCTCAACCAGGCCCTCGCGCAGCGGTGGCGGCGCCTCACGGGGCAGATCATCGATCCGGATACGCAGGTGAGCGTGACCAACGGATGCACCGAGGGAATTGCGGCGACATGCCTGGGCCTGCTCAATGAGGGAGACGAGGTCATCATCTTTGAGCCGTACTACGACTCCTACAAGCCCTGCATCGAGATGTGCGGCGCCAAGGCGATCGTTCTCACGCTCGCCGCACCGGAGTTCGCCCTCGACCATGCGGCGCTGCAGCGGGCCGTCACCTCGCGCACCCGCGCGATCCTCGTCAACACGCCCCACAACCCGACCGGCAAGGTGTTCAGCCGCGACGAACTCACGTTCATCGCTGAACTGTGCAACAGGAATGATCTCGTTGCGATCACCGATGAAGTCTACGAGCACCTCGTCTTCGAGGGCGAGCACGTGCGCCTGGCGACGCTGCCGGGCATGAAGGACCGCACGATCACGCTCTCCTCCGTCGGCAAGACATTCTCGCTGACCGGCTGGAAGATCGGCTGGGCCATCGCCTCGCCGGACCTGAGCCGCTGCGTGCGCTCGGGTCGGCAGTTCCTGAGTTACTCGGTGGCGACGCCGCTCCAGCACGGTGCGGCCGAGGCCGTGAGCGCCGGTCAGGAATACCTCGACGGGTTTCTCCGCGACTACCGCAGGAGGCGCGATCTGCTCTGCGACGCTCTCGAAGAAATCGGATTCGTCGTGTATCGACCGGCAGGAACGTACTTCGTTCTGGCCGACCACACGCCCTTCGGCTTCCCGGACGACCGTGCGTTCTGCATGCACCTCGTGGACAGAATCGGCGTGGCGGCGATCCCGCCGACTCCCTTCTATGACAACGTGGAGCACGGCCGGCGCCTCGTCCGCTTCGCCTTCTGCAAGCGCCTCGAAACCCTGCACGCGGCGATTGAGCGGCTGCGCGGACTGCGGCGCTGACCCGGGTGGCACGCGATCACGGCTCAGCCGACGCGCCTGAATACTGCTCGATCGTGATCGTGCCCGGCGGCCCAGGCTTGATCGGCCGGTGATACACGTGGCACAGAACGCAGTCCGAGCGAACGCCCACGGCCGGAGTGTGGCACTTGCGGCAGGACTCGATCGACGGCAGCATGATGTCGGCCGCCCGAGTGCCCCCTTGCGCCCCCTCGTGGCACTCGACGCACGTCAGGGCACGGTGCGCGCGGTGAGAGAAGATCGACCGCTCCAGCCATCGGTCGGGGATCATCGGCGGCGCCACGTCAAACGGCTCTCCCGGCCGGTCCGGCGACGGATCGGTAATCGACTCCTTCGCGTGGCACCGAACGCACGTCCCGCGGATCCGCGCGAAGTCCGTGCCTTGCCGGCGGTTGATCCAGTCGTTGGCGCCGACGAATGTCTTGTGCCCCTCGGGGGCGTAAACCTTGTCGCGCCGGGGCTGCACCGTGCGCACGGCGAACGAAGCAGAAGCCAGCAGCCCCGCGCCGGGTTGCCAGACATCGGCGCCGGGCCAGGACTCCATTGAAGCGGACGCGAACCACGCCGCCGCGTTCTCGGTTGCCGTCGCGGAGATGCGGAACGAAGCCGGCTCCTGCACATGACACGAGGCGCAGTGCGCCTTGTACGAAACTGACTTCATTGCGCCCTGATCGTTCTTCGCCGTGTGACAGGAGGAGCACGTCAGCGTGCGCTTCCCTGCGGCGTCGGTGGCAACGCCGGGGATGCGACCCGCGCCCTGGTCCACCGCAAGCAGGTCCTGCATGCGAGATACATCCGGGTTGAGATGCAGCGCATGCGCCGCCGACATCGCCGCGTAGTCGGACCCTGCCGCCCGCTGAACACGGTCCACGAGCGCCGGCACGTCGCCGTGCGGCACGGGGCGGCCCTCGATCACCGGAAAGTCAGGAACGTGGCACGAGGCGCAGTGACGCTCGAAGCGGATCGGCTTCATGTACCGTCCGGCGTCGTCGGCTTCGTGGCATGAGGCGCAGGTGAGCGTGCGAACTCCGTCGGGCCCCGTCGCCACCGCGGGAATGGCCTCGCCCGCTTCCGTGATGAGTTGCTGCATCCGGTGCGCGGCCGGGTTCATGTGCGTGCGGTGCGTCAGGTTGATGGTCGCCAGGTCGTCTCGCCCGTCGCGCAAGACAGCCCACTCGGGATGATCGGTGATGAAATTTGTCACCCGGTTCACCACGCCCGCCTCAAGGGACGGGGCCGTGCGCGGCTGCGCCGGAAGGAGCGAAGCGGCGGCCGCGGCGAGACACAGGATGGCCGCGATGCGCAGGACCAGGCGAGTCATGGCGCCCCCTCCCCGTTCGACGCCGCCCCGGCGCGATCATCTCCCCGGGAATAGCCTCGGAGGCCAAGGTCAGAGTGGCACTGGAGGCACACGCGGTCGGAGACGAGATTGAGATTGGATTGCGGGCCACGATGCTCGACGTGGCACTCGGCGCACCGGGCCGCCATCCGCACCGGCCCGGCGTGGCCGGGGATCAGAACATCGAGGTCGGCGCTGAACGCGGACTGTCCCGCTGCGTGTTCAGCCGCGGCATGGCAGCGCAGGCACGCCTGGTCCGACACCGGCATGAAGTAGTTGGTCCCCGCGCCGGGCGCCGGCTGATGACACTGCGCGCAGTCGCTCCCGAAACTCGCGTGAACGACGTTCAGTTCGCCCGAGGAGTAGAGGCGATGGTCCCTGCGCACGGAGAGTAGGGCCAGGGCTCCGCCGCCCGCGAGCACCACCACCCACATCAGGCAGCGATTCACGAGTTCGGGCCAGCGCACGGCCCGCACGTACGTGATGTCGAATCGTTCTTCGAGAGGTCGGGTATCTGGCATGATTTGATCCGGCCGGCGTCAGGCCCCTTCACGTCCAGAAGCGCAGGGCCGCAACCGCATGTGCGATGACCAGAATGAGCAGGCCCCAACTCAGGGGCACGTGAATGATGAGCCAGAGGAAGAGCACGCGCATCAGGCGCCTCTGCCGCAGAAGGTCGCGCCGCAGGTGGTACAGGCCGGCCAACTCGTCAATGGCGGCATGGGCATGCGGCGGGGTCATGGTGCGCAGGGCGCTGAAGAGGTTCTCCGCTCTATGGGGATCGGCCAGGTCCGGCGAGGCCGCACCGGCCAGATAGCCGCGCAGGTGGTCCAGAAAGAACCTGCGGATCGGCTCGCCTCCCGCCGGAGGACGACCCCCCGCGACGGCCGCGCCTTCCCACGGCGGAGCGGCCGCATCGAGCGCCCCCGCATACTGGATGACAATCTTCTCGGCGAGAGCGCCCAGGTCGCTCAGGCGCCGATTCACCTGCGCGGCAATGGTCTCGCCGGGCACACTGTGCAGAAGCAGGCGCGGGACGAACTGCTGGAGAAGCAGCCCGAGCAATCCGCTGATGGTCACGAGGCCGAGGAGCGTCCACAGCAAAATGGCGGCCGGTCCGCCGAGTCGAAAGGCCGCGTGCAGCCCCACAAGCACGCAGGTGAGAAGACCGAGCCAGATGTGGCCGCGAAGCCACGTCGAGGCGCGCCCCACGCGCCAGTGCGGCGCTTTGCGCTTGACCGAAAGGGCGGCGCAGAAGAGCATGATCCCGAAGGCGATGGACCCGAGCGTGAGGCCGACGACCGTCGAGCCTGAAGGCCCGTTGAGGTGCCGCGGCGCATCGGCGAGGTACCACCAGATGGCTCCAGCCGCCGCCATCGTCGTCCCGACCCCCCCCGAGATGTGCGATCGATCGATGATCATTCAGTTCATGCTGTGCGCTTCGACGAAGACGCGGACGTTCTCGCATGCAGCGCCTGATCCGATGTCTTCCCGTGCCACGGCTCCCCGAGCCCACGGTGGATTGATTCCTTGCGGCCTCATGCCCCTACCCCCCTTCCCGTGCCGCCGTCTGAAACAGCCCGCCGGCACTGAGGAACTCCGCGGCATTGACGCGCGCAGCCGCGTCGTGCGGACAGGCGTAGACGCACGCCGGGCCCGTCGGCAGGCTCTCGCACTGATCGCACACGGCGGCGCGCCGGGTGACGGCCACGACCTCGCCGCTCTCCGCCACGCGGCGCAGCCTCTCGCTCACCTCCTGGCCGAACTCCTCGAGTTCGTGCATGACGATCGACTCGTACGGGCACTGCTTGGCGCAGATGCCGCATCCCACGCACCAGTCCTCGATGATGATGCTCAGGTCTTCGCTCCGCCGGATCGAACCGACCGGGCAGCCGATCATGCACACGGGGTCGAGGCACATGCGGCAACTCGACGGCACGAGGTACTTGTCGTAGCGAGGCCCGGTGCGGAAGAGGCGGCTGATGCCATCCTCGTGCGCCGACACGCACGCGTCCACGCACTGATCGCAGCGCGTGCAGCGCTCGAGATCGATGAGCATGAGGTTCTGACCCTGGAGCAGGCCGAGGTCCTCGACGCGCCTGCTCGGCGCTGAAACAGTGATCGAGGTTCTCGCCTCGCTGGCCTGGCGGTTGCGCGCGCCGACGATGGCTTCGAGGCGGCCCCTGATGCGCGGGAACTCCTTCATCACCGGCTCGAAGTCTTCCGCGAGGATTTTCACAAGTTCGACGCGACCGGGCCGGCGCCGGCGGCCTCCTTCGACGATCGGATGATCGACGGCCCGGCAGGTCGCATTGCGCTTCGTGTGGCGCAGCAGCCCCGTCTCGCCGAAGAAGTCGCCGCGAGTCAGGTACGCCAGTGTTCTCTCGCCGCCCGCGAACGCCTGGCTCACGCGCACCTGTCCGAGGCGGATGATGTACAGGCCGTCCGCTTCATCACCCTGGCTGAAGATGGTCGATCCCGCGTCCACCGCCAGCAGTTGGGCGCGCTCGTCGAGCCCCTTGAGCACGTGATCGGGCAGGTCGCGAAAAACCGGCACATTGCGAAGATGGCCCTGAAGGGCGCGAGCGCGGTAGTTGGCGTCCATCCGCTCGCGGAAGGTCGGGGCCTTCTGGAGATGCTCGTACACGTTGCGCAGGATTTCCAGCATCGTGCAGTCGGACTCGGCGACGACCGTCGCGGACCGGGGCGCGAGATTGAGGCAACTCATCTCGCCGAAAACTTCGCCGGCGCCGAGCGCGGCGCGCGGCTGGCCCCAGGTCAGGTCCACGTTGGCGTCGATGGGGATGAGATCGTCGTGCGCGTGCACGGGAGGCGATACGGACTTCTGTCCCAGCAGGCGCCCGATCATCGCGCGCCACGAGCCGTGGGGCCGGGCTGCGCTCGAACCGCACGGGCGCGCAATGAAGACCTGCACCGAGCCTTCGAGGATGTAAAACGCCGTCGTGCCGCCTTCACCCTCGCGGCAGATGACCTCACCCGCCTCAAACTCGCGCCGCACCACAGCGCCCGGAAACCTCTCGATCACTTTGCGGTCGAGATCGCGGAAGATGTCGATGTGTGCCAGGTCGGCCGCCGTCATCGCCACGGCGCTTGCGCCGGTGAGTCTCACGGTGGGCATCCGCCTGGCCATGCCGACATGCTCCTGTGTGAGGCGGCGCCGTTGCGACGGGCGGGGGACAAGAGGCTGGGTTCGGGAGAAGACCGCGCCGGGGACTGGTAAGTCTAATCGGCTGGCGCGTTGAACAGGCTTGACCCGCGTTGGGGCCGTATCCTGTTGTGGCCGGCCCGGACTGGCACAGAGACTCACACCCCTCCGGATGGAGGCCCACACCAATGTCCCGCATCCTTCGCTCGCTGGCGCCCGCACTGCTCCCACCTTCACTGCTGCTCGCCGGCTCGTTCGCTGCGGCATGGAGCAGCGGGTTGCAAGGAACGACCGCGTGCGCCCTTCGGCCCCACGTCGAGACGGTCGCTTGCGCCGTGGCCGCGGCGCAAGCCGGGGATCCCCTGATCGTGCCCGGATTCCGGTATCTCGGCAACCCGCGCTGTTCGGGCGGCGGCTGTCACAGCGCGGAGCAGGCCACGATGCAGTCCGGCCAGATGATCGGCGACGAGTACAATCTCTGGAGCACGCGCGATCCCCACCGCGAGGCCTTCGGTTCGCTCTTCTCCGACACGTCCAGGGCGATCGCGGCGAAGATGAGCATCGAAAGCGCCTCGGCCTCGGAGCGCTGCATCTCCTGCCACGCGACCAACGCCCCGCCGGCGCAACGCGACGCGAACTTCGTCGTCGCTGACAACGCCGTGGGTTGCGAATCCTGCCACGGGCCCGGAGAGAAGTACCTCGATCCCCACGCCGCCGCCGGATGGACCGCCCAGGAGCGCGGCAAGCACGGCACGGCGGGCCTGCGCACGACGCACGGGCTGATCGACACGACGGACCTGTCGCTGCGCGCGTCGATGTGCGTCTCGTGTCACCTTCAGATCGACAAGGACCTGCTTGACGCAGGTCATCCGCCGCTCCAGTTCGAGATGTACTCCTACAACTTCTACTACCTCTACAACAACGGCGACTACGAGACGCACTGGGACGACTCGAAGGTGCCGTGGATCGGCGCGAAGTTGTGGGCGATGGGCCAGGCGGCGTCGTGGGCCGCGGCCAAGGCGCAGGTCCAGGCGTGGAAGGCAAAGAAGTGGGACACCGCCGTCGCCGAAGCCCAGGCGCAGATGTACGGCGAGGGCGCGGCGATTGCAAAAAAGCACTTCGGCGCCGACACCCCCGAAGGGCTGCTCAAGGGAACATGGTCGGCCGAGGCGTGCAAGGCGGCCGCGGCCGACGTCGCCGCGCTCGCCCCCAAGGCCGTTGGCAGAATACAGCGCAAGAACATTGCCTTCGGCGTGACGGCCCTGTGTGACGCGTCATTCAAGGCCGCAGGCGCAGAAGCACCCGAGGCGTTCTGGACCGCCTACGAGACCGCCGCGGCCGGGGGCGACGGCGACGAATGGTCCGCCGCCATCCGCGCCATGGTCGAATGCCTCCGGTGATCTTCCTCGCCCCGGCTCGCGCACACCGGCCACGCACCGCACATGAGTGATCGCAGGCGCATTGTCATCCTCGGCGGCGGATTCGCGGGCGTCTACACCGCGCGCGAACTGCTCCGTCGCGGCCGCGATCGCATCGACGTCCACCTTGTCAACCGTGAGAACTACCTCGTCTTCCAGCCGATGCTGCCCGAAGTCATCAGCGGGAGCATCGGAATCGCCGACACGACGATTCCCATTCGCCGCTTCGTCCCCGGCGCCCAACTGCACATGCGCGACGTGGAGAGTGTGGACCTTGAGCGGCGGGAGGTGATCTGCTCGCCGGGCTTTCAGCCGCGCCACCTCGTCCTGCCCTTCGACCACCTCGTCGTGGCGCTGGGCAACGTGACGGACTTCCGCGGCATGACCGGGCTGGCTGAGCACGCCATGCCCCTCAAGACGCACGGCGACGCCCTCGTACTGCGCAACCATGTCATCCACGTGCTCGAGGAGGCGGAATCCGAGCGCGACATCGGCCTGCGCGCCCGCCTGCTCACGTTTGTCGTGGCCGGCGGCGGGTTCTCCGGCGTCGAGGTGATCGCCGAACTGCACGACTTCGTCCGGCGCGCGGCGCGGAGTTACCCGCGCCTCCGCCGCGAGAAGCGCCGCTTCATCCTTCTGCATTCGCGCGAGCGCATCCTGCCCGAGGTCGATGAGTCGCTCGCGCTCTACGCGCAGCGCCTGCTCAGGCGGCGCGGGATCGAGATCATGCTCAATGCGCGGCTTCAGGCGGCCACGGCCAATCATGCCTTGCTCTCGGACGGCACGCGCCTGCCCACCGCCACGCTCGTGGCCACCGTCCCCAGCCATCCGAACCCGGTCTGCGAGTCGCTGGCACTTTCCAGGATCCGCGGGCGCATTGTCGTGGACGCATTTCTGCGCGCCCAGGGCTCGACGAACGTGTGGGCGCTGGGCGATTGCGCCCTCGTTCCGCTTCCGCACGCCAAGTGCCCTGATGAATCGGCGTTCGCTCCGCCGACGGCCCAGCATGCCATACGCGAGGCGCGCGTTGCCGCTTCCAACATCCTCGCCTCCGATGAGGGAAAACCGCTGACGCCCTTCACGTTCAGGGGCCTCGGCTCGCTCTGCGCCCTGGGCCATCGCAAGGGCGTGGCGCAGGTGATGGGGCTGAAACTGGCCGGTCTGCCCGCCTGGTTCCTCTGGCGCACAGTCTACTGGAGCAAACTTCCCGGTGCGGCGGCGAAGTTGCGCGTCGGCCTCTCGTGGATCGTCGATCTCGTCCTGCCCCCCGACATCGTGCAGCTGCGCCTCGGGCGCAGCAGCGGGATCAACCATGAGCACTTCGAGCCGGGCCAGCCCGTCTTCGAGCAGGGCGATCTCGGCGACCGCGTGTACATCGTCATTCGAGGACGGGCCGCCGTAGAGCGGCTCATCGACGGCTCCGCCGAGGCGCAGACCGTGGCGCATCTGGGCGCGGGACAGTACTTCGGCGAGATGGCCCTGCTCAACCGTGCGCCGCGCAACGCCACCGTCCGCTGCATCGAGGCGATGGACGTGCTGAGCATCCAGAAGGGTGAATTCACCTCCCTCATCGCCAATCTCGATGTCCTGCGAACCCAGTTCGAGCAGACCGCACGTCAACGCGGCGACCGCCCGGCGCCGGAACGCGACATTCCATCCCCGCCCGCCACCGGTCGCGCGGGAGACTGACGTGAACCAGATCGAAACAATCGACGATGTGTCGGCTCAACACGAACTGGATCGCCGGCGCCGGCGGCTGGTGATCATCGCGCCGTGCGGCGCGATCGCGTGCCTGGCATTGTCGCTCGCGGCGGCGATCGTGCTTCGCGGCGGTCCGACCGACCTGTGGGTCGCCTCCCTCCTCGCCGTCCCGGTCGGAACGATCCTCGGACGCGCACACGCGCCGGTCCTGTGCATGACGATCGCGCGGAAGAAGCAGGTCCTGGCGCTGCCCATCATCTACGTCGCAGCCCTCGCCGCAGCCGCGGCCGTCGCTTCATCCGGCGCGCTGATCTGGTCGGTCGTCACGCTCGGCCTGCTTGTCCCGATTCTGGCGCTGCCGCTCACCGCCCTCCTGCCGAGTGACCTCCTGCTGCGACCTGATGTGTGCAGTCACTGCGGCTACACCCTCAGCGGCCACTCTCCGGATGTGTGCCCGGAGTGCGGGGCGCCAACTCTTCTACACTTTCCCAGGCCCCGTTTCGAAAGTCCAGGCGGTCCATGAGCCTTGCCATTCCCCTGGTCCTCCTCGGCGCCGCGCTGGTCATCAGCGCGCTTGTCTACATCGCCTACTTGACAGGACGGACCCTCAAGATGCCGGATGTCGCACGCCCCTGCTGCGCCGCCTGCCGCTATCCGGTCGAAGGTCTGACCTCGCTCCATTGCCCCGAATGCGGCTCCGATCTGCGAGCCGTGGGCATCCTCACGCCCGCGATTCGCCGCCCGCTCGGACCGTGGCTGGCCATTATCCTCTGGTCGCTCCTGCTGCCGATCCCGTCGCTGGTGATCACGAGAGTGCTCACGTCAACCGTGGTGCCCGCTCGCACTCAGCGCGAGCACGTGTGGAACCTCGGCCTGCTGACGCCTCCGGCGCAGGTGATCGAGATGGTCGCGAACTCAGACCGGCTCGTCTGGCCCCTGGGCGAAGGCAGCGGGCCGGATGCAGCGCTGGCGGCAGACCGTGCCGACCGCCTGGCCTTTCGGATCGTCCATACAGGCCGCTTCCTCGCGCCGCCGGGAGCGGTCCTTCGCGTTGACTTTGATGCGGGACAGTGGTGGACGGAAAGGCAGCCGAAGCGACGGCCGCTCACTGAACTCGATGAGGCGGCGATGCTCAAGTTCCTCGAGGAGAACAGCGCGGCGCCGCGCGAAGAGTCACCGGCGCGCAGCAAGGCGGCCGGCGCACTGTGCGGCTTCATTCACACCGCAACGGACGGCCAGCGATCGGGGCCGGCTCTTCATTCCCTGCTCAGTCGAGCGCCGGTCGCGGATCACTTCTCGGTCACACAGAACCGGATGTCCTCCGTCAGCGGTCCGATGCCGGTCACTCTGCTGTGCTTCACAGCGTTCTGGATCCTTCTCTGGCTCGGCGGCTGCGTCCTGCTTCATCGCCGGTTCAACTTGACCACTTCCTGAACGCGGAGGCGATGCGACTATCATCCGCACGATGCCGCCAGCCGTTCCGTCCAGAATCCGCATCACCGAGGTCGGCCCGCGCGACGGATTGCAGAACGAGAGGCAGACTGTCCCGACTGCGGACAAGATCGCCTTCATCAATGCGCTTTCCCTCAGCGGCGTGCCCGAAATCGAGGTCTCGAGCTTCGTGTCGGCCAGGCAGGTGCCGCAGTTGGGTGATGCGTCCGAGGTCTTCGCCGGGCTCACACGTGCGCGCGGCGTAGTCTACAGCGCGCTGGTTCCGAACCTCAAGGGGCTGGAAGGCGCCCTGGCGTGCCGCGTCGAGAAGATCGCCGTCTTCACTGCCGCGTCCGAGACTTTCAACCGGCGCAACATCAACGCGACCATCGCCGAGTCGATCGATCGATTCGCCCCCGTCCTCTCCAGGGCAAAGGCGCACGCAATCGCCGTCCGCGCCTACATCTCCTGCGCGGTTGCCTGCCCTTACGAGGGGCCGATCCAACCTTCGGCCGTGGCCGACGTCGCGCAGCGCCTGCTCGATCTGGGCGTGGATGAGATCGACCTGGGCGAGACGATCGGTGTCGCGGCGCCGACCGACATTGACCGTCTCTACGAGGCGGTTTCTGCCGTGGTTGAGCCTTCGCGGACGACGCTGCATCTTCACGATACTCGCGGCACGGCCCTGGCTTGTCTCCTGCGCGCCATCGAAATCGGTGTGACCTCCTTCGACGCGTCGAGCGGCGGGCTGGGCGGCTGCCCCTTCGCGCCCGGCGCCTCGGGCAACCTTGCCACGGAAGACGTCGTCTACTGCCTGAACCGCATGGGAATGGAGACGGGCATCGACCTGCGCCGAATCATCGGCGCCGGTGAGATCATCCAACGGGCGATCGGACGCCCGCTGCCCGGCCGAGTATTCCGGGCCGAGTCCCCGAACCGATGAACAGCGGCGCCATGACTTCAGCCACGGCTCGTCCCGCACGCCCGGTCTGTTCTGAGCCACTGTTCATCTTCGCGGGCGGGGGATCAGGCGGACACCTCTTCCCGGGACTGGCAATCGCTGAGCGACTCAGGGAACTTGAGCCGCGCGCAGATGCCCTCTTTCTCTGCTCGGCGCGGCGGATCGACTCGACCATCCTTTCCGGCGAAGGAGTTGAGTTCGTCCCGGTGCGGGCGGAGCCGCTTTCATGGCGCCCGCTCCCTGCGGCCCCGGTTCGATTCGTGCGAGGCTGGGTTCGGGCGGTGCGCGAGGCCAGGGCGGAAATCCTGCGCCGTGCCGTCGGTGGACGGCGCGTCGCGGTCGCCCTGATGGGGGGCTTCGTGGCCGCACCCGTCGCCCGCGCGACTCAGAAGATTGGAGTGCCGTCGGTACTCGTCAACCTCGACGTCGTGCCAGGGAAGGCGAACCGCCTTGCCGCCCGCTTCGCCTCGCGGATTGTGTCCGCTGTGCCCTGTCCCGATCATCCGCGCTTCAGCGAGTGCGTCGTAGGAATGCCGATTCGCCGCCGCGCCCTCGCACCCGCACCGCCGGTCGAGTGTCGAGAGCATCTCGGCCTCGATCCTCAGCGCCTGACGCTCCTGGTAACGGGCGCCAGCCAGGGCGCCGGCACGTTCAACCGCCTTCTACTCGATCTTGTGAAAGGCGAACCACGGCGTTTCGACGCCTGGCAGATCGTGCATCTGACGGGCGAGTCGGACATCGATGAAGTGCGCGAGGCCTACGCGGCCTCAGGGATTCGAGCCGCCGCCCTCCCTTTCCTCGGCGAGATGGGTTGGGCATGGGGAGCGGCGGATCTGGCCTTGTCGAGGTGCGGCGCCTCAAGCGTGGCTGAGGCGCTGGCGAATCGAGTGCCGACGCTCTTCAGCCCCTACCCCTGGCACCGCGACCAGCACCAGCGCCTCAATGCAGCGCCCGCCGTAGAGGCCGGCCTGGGCTGGCTCGGCGAGGACCTGGTAGACCCGGCGGAGAACCTCGTAACACTGGGCCGCCAACTCCTGGACCTCTTGCGAGACCAAACGAGCCGCGAGGCCGTCCGTGAGCGCCTGCGGAGCCGGGAGGCGCCCGATGCCGCCGACGCGGCGGCCCGAGTGCTTCTGAAGGCGGCCGGAGGGTCGGCCTTCTTGGCATGAACTGCGCCGAAGTGGCCTGGCCACTCCGGGCCCGTGGAAAAAAGTGCAACCGGCCGCCCGGGAAATGCGAACTCTCCCTTGACAAGGTTGAGCCGATCGGTTAACCTTGTACTGACAATTCGAACTGGCGCAGGCTGAGTATTCCGCCATTTATTCAGGCAACGATCACGCCATCATTCACCGGGGTCCTCCCGGTTGATCCCAGCCCCGCCGACAATCTGACCCGAGTACCGCCTGCTGCGATCATTGCGATCCCGCGCGATTGCGCTGGCTGTTGCGGAAAGCGCCTGGCTTTCGGGCGCGGCGCGTGCTCCTGCCTTTCCATCGTGCAAATCCGCGGGCCGCGTCGGCCTGTGGAGGATGATGCGACGAACCGGACAAGCGCTTCCCGATCAGACCGGGCGGCGGGCGAGCAGGCCCTGACCCGTCTGCAAGTTCGCGAGGCACGTGCCCGATCGATGGATCGGATTGGCCCGGACCCATTTCCAAGGAGGTCTTCAATGACCAGGCAACGAAAATTCGGCTTCACACTCATCGAACTGCTGGTGGTCATCGCGATCATCGCGCTGCTCATCGGCCTGCTGCTGCCGGCGCTCTCGCGGGCACGGCGCACCGCGCGCATGATGCAGTGCGCCTCGCAGCAGCGCGATATCCACAAGGGGATGGTCTTCTACGGCGACGCAAACCAGGACACCTACCCGCTCCCGGAGAAGATCAACCTGGCCCACTCGCAGTCCACGGCCCCCGACGGACACGGCCTGAACTCGGTGGGCAACATCATGTCCGTTCTCATCTTCCAGAAACTCTTCGATCCCAAGTTCGCCGTCGATCCCGGCGAAAACCACCCGAACATCCGCGCCATTGCCTCCTACAGCTACGAAGCAGATCGGAACCGGCCCGACTTCGTCTACACGCAGGGCGCCTGGGACAACCGTTTCGCCGGCAACTTCAGCAACGACTTCCCCAAGGGATCCAACGTCTCCTACGCGATGATGCTCCTGACGGGCAAGCGCTTCAAGACCCAGTGGATCAGCTCAAGCCATGACGGGCAGTACGCTGTGCTGAGCGACCGCGGCGTCCGCGATGGTCGTCACAGCGAGCCGACTCTCTCCCACATCCTTCACGGAACCAACCGCCGATGGACGGGCAACATTGCCTACAACGACAACAGCGTCAACCGCTTCAATGAGCGTTTCGAGAACGACAACATGGTCATCGACGGTCAGGCGGACATGGCCTTCGTGCCCGACGGCATCTACTTCTTCAACCCCGACGCGCAGCCTCCCTTCGGCCTTCAGACGCCGGATAACATCTTCAAGATGGATCAGACCCTCAACGATCTCGACATTCAACTCGGGTTCTGGATCGAGCACCGTGTGACTTCCGGCGCCTACCGCGCCCGCCAGATCTACGATCCGCTGGTCGACCAGCGCTGACCCGGAGCGCGAGATGGCCTTCGAAGGCGAACCTTTGAACCGGACCGGCCAGCGCCGGTCCGGTTCTGCTTTTCCCATCAGGCGGTTCCGGGCCCAAACGGGGCGAATCCCCTTGACGCCGGCAACCGCGACGCTATATTTGACGTAGAGAACTGGGTGGAGGGACCATCTCGTCCGCCCATTTGAGAGATGCTGAGACGATCCGGGGCCATCGCATTCATTATTGATTATTCTCAGGGTCCGAAAGACGCCCTTCCCTGACTCGATCCAGCGACAATACGACAATCAGGCTTTGAGCACGCAGAGCACCATCGGCGCGCGCCACATCGCGGCTCCAGAGGTGCTCGAGGATCGCACAGGATGCGGCGGCGCTGCTCGGCAACCGGCAATCACCCTGTTCCCGCCGGAAGGTCCGGCGGGGGGAGTGCTTCAGGCATCGGCTTTGGATTTCATCCATTCCATCATTCAAAGGAGCAAGCCATGCATCGTCTTTCCCGTTCGCGAGGGTTCACCCTCATCGAGCTGCTGGTGGTCATCGCCATCATCGCTCTGCTCATCGGCATCCTGCTGCCGGCGCTCGCCCGCGCTCGCAACAATGCCAAGTTCCTCACCTGCTCGACGCGGGTGAACCAGGTCCACAAGGGTCTGGTGCTGTTCGCGGCCGACTTCGGCGGGACCTATCCCAAGCCCGTCCGGATCAGCAGCGTCACCGCTGCCGCCAACACATTTAACCAGACGGGCAACTCGTCGGCCAACTTCTACTCCTTCATGATCTTCAACACCTACTGCACTCCTGAGTCCGTGACCTGCCCGGGCGACTCCAGCGCCAACCTTGAGATCAAGACGCGCTACCGCTACGGCACGCAGGATGATCCGGGCTGGAACCAGGTCTGGATGTGGGACCCTGAGTTCTCCTGCAACATCCAGGACGCAGGCCAGAAGTCCAATGCCAGTTACGCTCACCTGGCCCCGGCCGGCAGCCGCTACAACGCGGAATGGGCCGACAGCCTCAACGCCAACTACGCCGTGGTCTCGGACCGCGGCCCGCGCGACGGCATCCCCGAGAAGAAGAGTCCGACCTATCTCTTCCACGGCGCCCGTACGACGTGGAGCGGCAACGTCGGCTTCAATGACGGACACGTCCTGGGCTTCCAGGAGCAGACGGGTCTCGATCAGCCCGGCACACCGGGACAGACCGAAGATCAGACCTACAAGGCCTTCTGCCCGCCGGGCGTGACCTACCGCAACGTGCAGGTCCAGCGCGACCTCATGGACAACCTGTTCAAGCAGCAGGACGTGATCCAGGGCGCCACGGGCGGCAAGGATATCTGGTTGTGCATGTGGGGCACCGCGCCCGACAACACCACCTCGCCCACCCAGTACTGGGATCCCCTCAACTGATCCCCGTACTGCCGCGCTCGGGCTGACCGCCGGCGCGGAGCGGAAAGTTTCATCTCGCAGGCCCGGCGACCCTTGTCGCCGGGCCTGCTCTGTTCGGGGCAGCGCACCTGACCGCAGACGCCCCCTGCTCACTCCGGCGTACCAACTGCGTCCGTGTCTTCTTCGACACCTAAGATTCTTCGTCATTTACTCCCTTGCCCGAACCGGATGGATCGAATGGCCGCCGACACGAATCGCCCGCCGTTTGAGCAGCCTCTGCTCGAAATCGAGAAGGAAATCGACCTGCTGCTGTCGAACGCGAACAGGAGCAAGGACGACGATTCCCGCCTGGCGGAACTCCAGGGCCGCCATGCCGCTCGCCTCGGCGAGATCTACGCCTCCCTCGCACCCTGGGACATCGTCAGCCGCGTGGCGCGTCATCCGCGGCGTCCCCAGTCAACGGACTACCTTCGCCGCATCTGTTCAGACTTCTGCCAGCTGCACGGAGACAGGCACTTCGGCGACGACCCCGCGATTCTGACCGGCTTCGCCCGTATCGGCAAGTTCAAAGTCATGGTCGTCGCGCACCGCAAGGGCCGCGACACCAGCGAACGGATGTTGTGCAACTTCGGGTGCGCTCACCCGGAGGGCTATCGCAAAGCCCTCAAGAACATGCGCCTGGCGGAGAAGTTCGGCCTGCCCGTAGTAACGCTCGTGGATACGCCAGGAGCGTATCCCGGCCTTGGCGCAGAGGAACGCGGGCAGGCTGAGGCAATCGCATTCAACCTGCGGGAGATGAGCCGGCTTCGCACACCGATCGTAAGCGTCGTCATCGGAGAGGGCGGGTCAGGCGGCGCGCTGGGGATTGCGGTCGCTGACCGCGTGGGAATGATGCGCTTCTCGTGGTACTCGGTCATCAGCCCGGAAGGGTGTGCGGCCATTCTCTGGAAGCAGGCGCGGCCGGATACCAATCTGGCCGCCGCCGAGGCGCTTCATCTGACCGCCGAGCAGAACCTGCGGCTGGGAACAATTGATGAGATCGTCGATGAGCCGGTCGGAGGCGCCCATCGGGATCACGAAAAAGCGGCAGACATCCTCCAGCACTGGATCATTGACAAGATTACCGAACTCAAGCGCTTCAAGATAGAGAATCTGGTGCGCCGGCGTTACGAGCGAGTGAGAGCCATGGGCGTGGTGGCTGAGGCGGCGGCGCCTTCGTGAACGGCCCTGCTCAACGCAACTGCTTCGATTGACCGTCCTTGCACGTCGGTCTATTCTTTGCAGCCCATGGGGGGCCAGTGTGGCGTTTTTCACCGGATTCTTGACTGGATCGGGAGTTATCGACCTCAAGCGGGGATGTTGAAGTGGCTGAACGGAAGAGCCGCCGGACAACAAGGAAAAGGGCCGGGTCCGGCGTCAGGAAGCCACCCGCGAAGAAGCGCCGGCCGACGGAAAAGCGTGCGCGATCGAGACGGGCATCCGCTTCGCGCCAGGTGAAGGCATCGAGCAAAGGAAGCAAGACCCGATCCTCAAAGTTGTCCCGCAAGAGCGGCAAATCGCGGCCGTCCCGAGATCGCAAAGCGAAGGCCGCACCAAAGGCAAAGAAGCGCAGCACATCGCGTGTCCGACAGGCGGCGCCGCGCGGACGGGCGAGCGCCTCCAAACAGAAGCGCGAGTCGTCCGCCCCGGCCACAGAAACCATCTCAAGCAAGCCGTCCGGCAGTGCCCCAGTCGGTGCGAACTCAACGACGACTTCTGTCCGCGAGACCGGCAAGGGTGCGGCAGCGGCGTCCGGGCGGCGTCGTTCTCACGGCCCGCCGGTCCGCAAGGCGGGCATGCTCGACCCGACTCCGGTTCATCCGAATGACGCAGCCTTCGCCCGCAGCACCCCTGCCCGCCTGACGCGAAAGCAACTGGATCACTTCCGCGACCTGCTTCTCAAGCGGCGTGCGGAGATTCTCGGCGACGTGCAGGCGATGGAATCAGGGGCGTTGCGCGGGAGCGGTGCGGGCGACTCAAACCACGCCCCCATGCATATGGCCGACGCGGGTACGGACACCTTCGACCAGGAGTTCGCCCTGCAACTCGCCGCCACGGAGCGCCAGCTGCTTCAGGAGATCGACGCCGCGCTGGAGAAGATCCGCGACGGGACATACGGCGTCTGCGAAACGACCGGCAAGCCCATCAGCCTACCGCGACTCGAGGCCAAGCCGTGGGCCAAGGTGTGCATCGAGGTCGCTCGCGAGCGAGACCGGTACCACCGCTACCGGCACTGAGCACAGCGCCAACTCCGCTTGATCAAGTGACAGCATCGCGAACCGGTGGAGTGCAAATGCGGTACATCGCGCGGGCGGCTCCTACCATTGACCCCGATGAATCACAGCGGCGCAATGGTGGAGGCGCAACTCGAGCAACGGCCCGCACAGCCTGCCGGGAGGTCGATGCCGTCCTGGCTCCTGCTCCTGAGCGTCCTGCTCATCGGCCTGTGCATCGATCTCGCCTCGAAGAGTGCAGCCTTCCGCCTGATCGGCGATGCGCCCGTCGTGCTTGACCGCGAAGAGATTCTCGGCAACACGAACTGGCATCCGCCCCCGGATGCGCACCGCAGCGCCATCCCCGGCGTGCTGGCCCTGCACCTGGTTCTCAACCGCGGAGCGGTGTTCGGAATCGGTCCCGGGCAGCGGATCTTTTTCGTGGTGTTCACCGTTGCGGCCGTGGCCGTCGGCTTCTATGTCTTTGCCTCGCGGACGCGCGCACGAGACCGACTGGCGCACGTGGCGATCGGCTTCATCCTCGCGGGCGCGCTCGGAAACCTCTTCGACCGCATCATGTTCGGGGCGGTCCGCGACTTTCTCAAGATCTTTCCCGATGTCCACCTGCCCCTGAACTGGACCTGGCCGGGCGGCAACTCGGAAGTCTTCCCGTGGGTCTTCAATGTCGCCGATGTCCTGCTCCTGAGCGGGATCGGGCTGCTGATGGTGCGGATGAACCGGCGGATAGAGCCGGCCGGTGCGCCCGACGCATCCGCCCAGGCCTCAACCGCAGGCGCGGTTCGGCCGATTGACCCGCCGTGAAGAGCGACTAGGCTTGTTCAGCATGCAGCAGACCCGCACCGCCACGACGACCCGGACGACGACCGCGACCACGCGGCCGTGATCGGTTGGTGCGCTCAGCGATGGAAGGAGAGACGCACGGCCGATTATGAGCCGTGCGTTGTTGGTTTTGGCACCTGATGGGATGATTCGTCCTCGGCCCGGGAAATCCGGGGGCTTTGAGGGTGGTCGGATGAACGACGTTGAAGGAAACGGACATGCCTCGGATCACACTGCCTGACGGAAGCGTTCGCGAGTACCCCGAGCCGGTCAGCGGCGCCCAGATCGCCGCGTCGATCGGGCCGGGGTTGGCCAAGGCGGCGCTCGGAGTCAAGGTTGATGGCCAACTCCACGACCTCGGCCACGTCATTGACCGCGACGCAAGGGTATCGATCGTTACGGAGAAGTCGCGCGACGGGCAGCCCGACCCCGATGCGCTCTACCTGCTGCGCCACTCCGCCGCGCACGTCATGGCCGAGGCGATCCAGAAACTCAAGCCGGGCACGCAACTCGTCTACGGCCCGCCGGTCGAGAACGGCTTCTACTACGACATGCGCTTTCCCGATGGCGCCTCGCTCAGCAGCGACGAGTTCGCCAGGGTCGAGGAGATCATGGCCCAGATCATCAAGGCCAACCGCCCCTTCTGCCGCTACGAGATGCCCGTGGGCGAAGGCATGAAGAAACTCGAGCGCGAAGGCTCCAGGTACAAGATCGACAACGCTCAGAAGGCGATCGAAGCAGGATCGGACCGCCTCTCCTTCTACGCCACGGGCAAGCCCGGCGAAGACTGGGAAGACCTCTGCCGCGGCCCCCACGTCCCCAGCACCGGGCGCATCGGCGCGTTCAAGGTCATGTCCCTCGCATCCTCATACTGGCACGGCGATGAGAACAGCGACCGCCTGACGCGCGTCTACGGCACCGCCTTCGCCAATCAGAAAGACCTCGACCACCACCTCAAGATGCTCGACGAGGCGCGCAAGCGCGATCACCGCGTCATCGGCAAACAACTCAGACTCATCAGCCTCAACGAGGACGTCGGGACCGGCCTGGTCCTCTGGCTGCCCAACGGCGCGATCATCCGCCGCGAACTCGAGGAGTTCCTGCGCAAGGCGCGAAGCGACCGCGGCTTCGTCTGGGTCAATACTCCGCACATCGGCAAATTGAATCTGTATCGCACGAGCGGGCACTTCCCTTACTACGCCGACTCGCAGTTTCCCCCTCTGGTCGATGCAGAGGGCCTGAGCCGGTCGCTGCTCGCCCATGGAGGCGGCTGCGGATGTGCAGACATCGCCAACGCCATGGCCGCGCCGGAAGTGGATGGTTTTCTCCTCAAGCCGATGAACTGCCCGCATCACATCAAGATCTATGAGGCGGACCAGCACAGTTACCGCGACCTGCCCATCCGCCTTGCCGAGTTCGGCACCGTCTACCGCTACGAGCAGTCCGGCGAGTGCCACGGCATGACCCGCGTGCGCGGCTTCACGCAGGATGACTCGCACATCTTCTGCACGCCCGAGCAACTCAGCCGCGAGATCGACATTGACATCGAACTGGCGCGGATGGTGCTCGCGGAGATCGGTCTCAATGACTACCGCGTGCGCGTCGGCCTGCGCGATCCGCAGAGCAGCAAGTACGTCGGTTCGGCGGAGAACTGGGCGCTGGCGGAGAAGGTCTGCATTGAGGCAGCCAGGGGCATCGGCGTGCCTTACTCGATCGAGCCGGGCGAGGCGGCGTTCTACGGCCCGAAGATCGACTTCGTCGCCAAGGACTCCATCGGCCGGGAGTGGCAACTCGGCACGGTCCAGGTGGACTACAACCTGCCCGAACGCTTCGGCCTCAACTACATCGGCGCCGACAACGAGAAGCACAGGCCGATCATGATCCACTGTGCGCCGTTCGGCTCACTCGAGCGCTTCATCGGCATCCTCATCGAGCACTTCGCCGGCGACTTTCCCCTCTGGCTCAGCCCCGAACAGGTGCGCATCCTGACCATCTCGGAGAAATTCGCCGAATACGCCGGCAGAGTTCATCGGGAGATCGGCGCAGCGGGGGCGTTCCGGGTGTCGCTGGATGACACGCCCGAACGCCTCCAGGCGAAGATCCGCAAGGCCACCGAGGAGAAAACGCCCTACATGCTCATCGTGGGCGGCAAGGACGCCGAAGCGGGCACCGTGAGCATCCGCCACCGCACCGAGGGCGACCTGGGCAGCGTTCCGCTGGAGCGGTTCCTGAAACTCCTGCGCGAGGAGGTCGAGACCCACGGGCGCGCCACGATTCTCGACGCGGTTCGGCCGTCCTGAGCACCCGAGGCCGCTTGCTTCACTGCTTCGCCGGCCGCAATTCTGAATCCTCGGTCCCGCGTTCGACGATATCCTTCGCCAAGGAGGCCAGGTGGTGCGCATGAACGTCGAAC
Source organism: uncultured Planctomycetota bacterium (assembly GCA_900696685.1). Lineage (GTDB taxonomy): Bacteria > Planctomycetota > Phycisphaerae > Phycisphaerales > UBA5793 > UBA5793. The sequence goes on along the minus strand of CAADHA010000157.1, from coordinate 6,921 downwards.
TGGGGCGTCTGATGGAAGAGGCGGGTCTGCGCCTGGCAAGCGGCGCGGCAGACCGAAGGCTGACGGATATCACGGAGGACAGCCGGCAGGCCACACCGGGGAGTCTCTTCGTGGCACGCCGCGGCTCAAAGATGGACGGGCGGGAATTCGTCGCTGACGCTATCGCGCGGGGGGCCACGGCCATTCTCGCGGAAGATGAAACGGTTGACGCCGGTAGCGCAACGCTTCTGTGCCCGGCCGGCGCAGCACGTCCCTTCCACCGAGTTGTGGCTGCGACGGCTGAAGCGTTCTTCGGCTCTCCCTCCAACAGCGTAACACTCATCGGCATCACCGGCACGAACGGCAAAACGACCACGTCCCACCTCATACAGCAACTGCTCCTCGGCGCCGGCTGGTCATGCGGACTGATCGGCACCGTGTTCGTTGACGACCGCAAGTCGCGCCTGCCCTCGGACCTCACGACGCCCTCGGCCATCGACCTCAGCCGCACGCTGGCGCGCATGGTGGCCAACGGCTGCTCGCAGGTTGTCATGGAGGTGTCAAGCCACGCCCTGGACCAGGGGCGGACGGAGGGCCTGGAGTTCGACGTGGGCCTGTTCACGAATCTCTCCGGCGACCACCTCGATTACCACAGCACAATGCAGGCCTATGCGGCGGCCAAGGCGCGTCTCTTCGCCGCACTCCCGCCGGGCGGGCTTGCGATCATCAACGCGGAGGACCCCTCTGCAGAGGTGATGCGAGCCGCGTGCCGCGCGCCGATTCGGCTGACGCGCATCAGCGATGCACACACGCCGGCACAGGGGGAGGCGAGCGCGGCGATCACCCGCCTCGGACCGACATCCACGGCGGCGCAGTTCACGGGGCCGTGGGGCGTCTTCGAAGTGGATCTGCCGCTCATCGGGCGCCACAACGTGAGCAACGCGCTGCAGGCCGCGTGCGTTGCGGCCTGGTGCGGCGTTCCATGCGACGGCCTGGCGGAGTCGCTCGCACGCTGCGCGGCCCCGCCGGGGCGGCTCGAACCGGTGCATCATCCGCTGGCGCCCTTCGCCGTCTTCGTCGATTACGCCCACACCGATGATGCGCTGGCCAACGTGCTGCGCGCCGCAGGCCCCGTCGTACCCGAAGGCGGGCGCCTCACCGTCGTCTTCGGATGCGGGGGCGACCGCGACCGCACCAAGCGGCCGCGCATGGCCGCCGTCGCCTGCACACTCGCCCAGCGCGTCTTCATCACCAGCGACAATCCGCGCACCGAAGACCCCGAGTCGATCGTCCAGCAGATACTCGCCGGCGTGCCGGAAGGAACGACTGCGGAAGTGACGACCGAGGTCGATCGCAAGGCGGCGATCGTGAAATGCATCGCCGAGGCCCGGGCCAATGACGTCATCGTGATCGCCGGAAAGGGACACGAGAACTACCAGATCATCGGGACCAGAAAGTACCCCTTCAACGACCGCCTCATCGCGCAGGCGACGCTTGAAGCGAGGTTCGGGCGCATCCCCGAGCCGCAAGTGAGTGCCGCGTGACCGGAGCCGCTTCGTTCTGGCATCCTGACTCGCTGCGTGCTGCGGCAGGCGGCGGGCGCTGGCTGAAGCGCCCCGTCGAGAGTGCCGCGCCGGCGCCTGAGCCTGAAGGCGTGGGCACCGACTCTCGAATGCTCGCGCCGCGACAGGTGTTCCTGGCGCTGCGCGGCGAGCGGTTCGACGGACACGACCATCTCGACGAAGCGGTGCGGCGAGGCGCTGCCATGCTCATCCTCCACCGGGCGCCGGAGGCGATGAACCACTGGCCCGCCGGCCTGCATGTCCTGCTCGTCGAGGACACGCTCAAGGCGCTCGGGCGCCTCGCGTCGGCCTACCGGCGGCACCTGGGCCTGACGAAGTTCATCGCCGTCACCGGTTCCAGCGGCAAGACGACGACCAAGCAGATGCTCCTGGCGGTGCTCGGTCAGCGCTTCCGCGTCTCGGGAAGTCCGAAGAGTTTCAACAACCACGTCGGCGTTCCGTTGACCATCCTCGCCGCCGGGCCGCGCGACCAGTACGTCATATGCGAGGTCGGCACCAACCACCCCGGCGAGATCGCCGACCTCACCGCCATCGTCCAGCCGGACATCGCCGTCATCACGAGCATCGGCCGCGTCCATCTCGAGGGTCTCGGCTCGATCGAAGGTGTCGCGAGCGAAAAGACAGCCATCCTCCGCGCCATGGCGCACGGCGGCTGGGCGGCCGTCTCGATCGACGAGCCGGCCATCCTTCCGCACATCGAGCCGATGGAACGCGGCATCACGTTCGGCTTCTCCACGGACGCCGACTTGCGTATCTGTCATTGCGCAGTGGCGAGCAAGGGCACGACCTTCACGCTCAACGACCGCACACAGTGGCGCCTGCCGCTCTATGGCCAGCATCATGCCTCGAACGCGGCGGCGGCCATCGCCGTCGGCCGGCGCTGCGGCTTCACCGATGCCGAGATTCAGGCCGGCCTGCTCAAGGTCGAGGCGCCGGAGATGCGCTTCACCCGCCATCGCCTCGGGAGCCTCGAACTCTTCGACGACTCCTACAACGCCAATCCCGAGTCGATGAAGGCGTCGATCCGCACCTTCCGCCAACTCGCGGCCGATGGAGGCGGCCGCGCCGTCGTCATCCTCGGCGACATGCTCGAACTGGGCGGCCTGAGCGAAGCAGCGCATGCTGAAATCGCGGCTGAACTGCTCGAGGAATCGGACGGAATCGCTCCGCCGGGGCTCGCGATCCTCGTCGGACCGCTCATGCGTTCAGCGCTGGAGGCGCTGGCGGGGGATTCCCGCATCGACGTTCATTACGCTGAGGATCTCGACGACGCGGCCATCGCCGACCTCGTCCGTCTCCTGCGCGAGACGGATCGCGTGCTGGTCAAAGGCTCACGCGGGATGAGGCTGGAGCGGATCGTAACCGCGGTTCGGGAACGGTTCGACGCGACTCGGCGATCGCCTGCTCAGCCGGCGGCGAACACATGCTGAGAATCCCAACGCATCGCCCCCGGACGCGTCGATAATGCTCCAGCGACGGCCCTCGCGTTCCCAGGATCGCCGCGCGCTCTTCCGCACAACCCTGATCCTCCACGATGATCGTCGCCCTGCTCAACCTGATCCGCGGCTGGCTGGAGAGTCATCAACTCTACGGCTACGTGCGCATCTTCGACCGCGTCGACTTCCGTGCGATCTCGGCCGTTATCATCTCGTTTCTGATCGTGGTCGTTTTCGGCCGTCCGGTCATCCGCTGGCTGGTGAGGCAGAAGGTCGGCGATTCGCCGGAGTTCTACCACGCCGACCTCAACCGCCTCATGGCCCAGAAGGCCAACACGCCCACGATGGGAGGCGTCCTTGTCTGCGGCGCGATCCTCGTCGCCACGCTCCTTCTGGCCGACCTGCGCGTCTTCTACATTCTCCTCGGACTGATCCTCCTCGCGGGAATGGGCGTGCTCGGCGGGATTGACGACTGGCTCAAACTCACGAATGCCCGCCGCGGCCACGGCGCCCGCGAGGGTCTGCATGCCTGGGAGAAGCTCCTCTTTCAACTCGGGTTCGCCTTCCTCGCCGGCTTCTTCATCTACCAGCATGGCGACAACAACCCGGAGATGACGCGCAGTTTCCCGACGCTGCCGCTCGTGCGCGCCTTCAACCCCCGAACCGACGAGCCTGAAATGCTCTTCCAGTTGCCCGCCTGGGCGTTCACCCTCATGGCCATGATCATGATCGCAGGCTCATCCAACGCCGTGAACCTCACGGACGGCATGGACGGCCTCGCGGCGGGCATCTCCACCATCTGCTCGTTCTCCCTGATGATCCTCTGCGCCGTCGCCGGCTCGGAGGAGATCGCCAAGAAACTGCTCATGCCCTACATCCCATACAGCCATGAACTGGCGGTGCTTGCGGGTGCGATGGCCGGCGCGTGCCTCGGCGTCCTCTGGTACAACTGCTCGCCGGCACAGGTGTTCATGGGCGACACCGGCTCGCTGGCGCTGGGCGCGCTCATGGCCTTCATCGCCGTGGTCATCCGCCACGAGTTTCTCCTCCTGCTCATCGGCGGCGTGTTCCTCTTCGAGATCATGAGCGTCGTCCTCCAGGTCGGTTACTTCCGCCTCACCGGCGGCAAGCGCATCTTCCGCTGCGCCCCGATCCACCACCACTTCCACCTCGGCGGATGGACCGAGCAGCAGGTGGTCGTCCGCTTCTGGCTCATCACGGCGATCCTCGCCGCCATTGCGCTCGCCACCATTCGCCTTCGCTGACGCTCCCTGCCGCCCCCTATCCTTGACCCGTGCCCGAGATCGCCGAACTCATCGAGCAGTTCCCCGAGTTGCGCCTGCGGCCCCTTGACACGCGCGACATTCACGCGCACAACCGCATGCAGCGCACCGACGAAGCCGGCGCTTACGAGTGGTGGGAGATCAATGCGCTCGACGACGCCGGCTGCGGACTGACCTGCTCGCTCCACCTCGGACACGCGTTCGATCCGGCCTATCGGCGGAACGTACGCCAGATCAGGGCGGGTCGATTCGTCGATGCGTCGCTCGGACGAAAGAGCGCGACCGCCGCGCTCCGCCTCGCCGTGTTCCTGCACGGCAGGCTCGCGGCGCGGAGCGAGATTGCGCTTGACGTCCGATCCTGCGGTGAGTCGCCGCCCGGCCGGCCCTGGTCGATCACGCTCGGCCGCAGCAGCCTCAGCGCCGAAGGCGAGGGTTGGCGCCTGGCCATCGATGCGCCGTGCACCACCACGAGTTGGAGGCACGTGCTTCGCCCCGCGGCCACCGGAGTCAGCCGCGTCACGGCGGACCTGCTCATCCGGCCGCGGTTCCACACCACGACATTCTGGCGGCGATTCCTGCCGGACTCGCCCATCGGCGCAACGCACGACTGGCTGCCCGCGTGCCCCAGCGCCTCGGTCAACGGCACGATCGAGTGGACCGGCCGGGGCGGGCGCCGCGCCCTGCCCCTCGACGCGGCGCGCGGCTCGCTCGATCACTTCCGCGGCAGCGGACCGATCGGCGAGGGGCTGCGGCGATTCTTCCTCTCGCGCGCCTTCTGGCCCGCCGGCGCCGCCATCGGCGAACTCGTCATCATCCGCAAGTACATCCAGCTTGCCCCCATCCTGATGGTCTTTGCCGATGGAGAAGTGCCGCGCATCGCCCGGGGCGATCGCACTCCTCGCGCCGAGTTCCAGCGTTCCGCGTGGCTGCTGGGGTATCCCCTTGCGCTCACCTGGGCGAGCGAGACTCGGGGCATGAACGTCTCGCACTCGCTCAATCGCCTTGCCGACGCTTCGCCCTGCCGCACCATCGCCGTCAGCCGGTGCTCCATCGCCGTCGAGTCGGCATCGCGGGATGTGCGGCTGGAGGATCAGGCGGGCCTGGTGCAGATGATCCAGCCGCCGCGCCTCGATTCCTGGCCGTGGAAGAGGTGGTGCGCTCCGATCAGCGCCTCATGATGCGGCCGGCGCCGCCAGCGCGCGCGGCGCGCCGATCGAGAGAACCGCCGGCGCCCCGGCGCTCCCCGTCGCCGCCTGCTCAACGCCCGCCTCGACCGCCCGCGCCGCCGCGCGCCGGTCCATTCCCACGAGCAGGCCAAGACATGCGGCCGTCAGTATCCACCCCGTTCCACCCGACGAGAGCAGGGGCAGGGCGATTCCCTTGGTCGGCGCGAGGCCGGTCACCACCATGAGGTTCATCACCGCCTGTGTGCCGATCGTCGCAATGATCCCGAGGGCGACATACCGGGCCAGCGGCTCAGTCTGCCTCCGTGCAATGCTCGCCCCCGCGAGGAGAAGCAGGACATAGAGGAAGATCACAAGGGCGGCGCCGAACACGCCGAGTTCTTCGCAGATCACTGCGAAGAGAAAGTCCGTCGTGTCCTCCGGCAGATAGCCGAACTTGTACACGCCGTGCCCAAGGCCGCGCCCCGTTACCTTCCCCTCCGCGACCGCCACCATCGACTGGATCATGTGATAGCCGGTCCCTTGCGGATCGGCATAGGGGTCGAGAAAGGCCAGAATCCGGGCCCGGCGGTACTCGCTTGTCAGCACGGCCAGCACGACCCCTGCCGCGGGCAGAGGAAACAGGACACCGATGTGCCACCATCGCGCCCCGCCCGCGAGGAGCAGATACAAGGCGACGGCCCCGATGAGCACGGCCGTGCCGAGATCTTCGAGCACGATCAGTGCGCACACGAGCATGGTCACGGCCAGTGCGGGAACCAGGCCGGTAAGGAAGCGCCGCATGCGTTCCCGCCCGAGATGAACGATCCACGTCGCGATGATGAGGACCATCCCCCACTTGGCCAGTTCGCTGGGCTGGAACGACAATCGCAGCGAGGCGGGGCCGAGGTAGACCCACCGCCGCGCGTTGTTGACCTCGCGCCCGAACCCTTCGACGTAGACCAGGCCGAGACAGATGATCGCAAGGCACGCGATCCACGTCGCGGGCGTGAGCACAAGCCGCCGTGCCGTGCCGCCGTCAAGCGGACCGCGCAGCCGCTCGATGCGCACGCAGGAGGCCAGGAACATCATGGCGACGGCGCAGAGGGCATAGATGACCGGCCGGCCCGTCAGCATCCCCTTGAGCGAGACCGCGTGCCGCGCGTCGATGGTCAGCCCGGCGCTGGTGACCATGACGATCCCCAGCGTGAGCAGCGCGATGACGCACAGAACGATCACCTGTCCCGGCCGCGGCATGGTCCCCTGTACATCGGAAGAGCGGCAACGCCGGCTGCAACGAACCCAACCCCCCGCACCCGAACCAGGCCCGAAGCGTCAGGGAAGGAACCGCACGGCCGGGCTCAAGTCCACTCACCGCAAAGACCGCCGAGATCGCGGAGAGGTTTGCCCCCCCGCAAGCCCGCAGCGCAAACAGGGATGAAGCGCAAGCGCAGCACACCGCCGCTCGCCGCCAGGT
>CAADHA010000156.1 GCA_900696685.1 uncultured Planctomycetota bacterium | reverse complement strand
TTCATGACCTTCCCGCGGGCGCACTGGACGCAGATCTACAGCACCAACCCGCTGGAGCGGCTGAACGCGGAGATCAAGCGCCGCACGAACGTGGTCGGCATCTTCCCCAACGACGCGTCCATCGTCCTACTGGTCGGCGCCATGATGCTCGAGCAGAACGACGAGTGGAGCCTGAACCGCCGCTACATGCAGCTTGAGGGCCTGCAGACCATTAGCGATACTGTTCCCACTCGGCTGTCCGCTGTGGCACGCTCAGTAGCGCGCATCCAGCCCGTCCGGGCTGTGGACCTACACCACGCGCTGGGACACGACCCTGGACAGCGTGCCGAACGACTAGCGACCATTGTCATCCGCGATGCAGTAGAGGGCACCATCGAAGTCGTATGTTCGGTGACTGCGCCGCGGTCGAGCCATGACCACGACATGGCATTCGCAGTGCCGGTTCAGACCACGCTCCTCGTCAGATGCCGGGCGACCCTATGTCCGCTCATCGCGACTGCCGTCCCAACCAACGTCGCGCGCGGTTCTGCAACTCAAGTCGTCCGATCACGCAGTTGAATCGAGCCTCAGAGACGCTTCAGTTCCCGATAGAACGTTGCCCGGCTCACTCCCAGCAGATCGGCAGCGCGCACCTTGTCGCCACCCGCTACCTCTATTGCTCGAGCGATCTGAGCTTTGCGTTCGTTCGCCAGGTGCTTCTGCAGGTCCAGGTCGGCCACGTTCGCGCTGCGCATGGCCGCATGGCTCGCGATCATCGATTCACTCCGCCCAATGCCCGCGTCACCGGAAACGAGATAGCGCAACAGCGCGAACTCGAGTTGCCGCACATTGCCTGGCCAGTCGTAGCGCCTGAGACGATCACGAAGCTCAGTCGTCAAGGGGCGGACGGGAACACCGTCGCGGCGCTGGAGCCGGTCAACGAGCGCATCGACAAGGAAGTCGAAGTCGTCGCGCTCGCGAAGTGAAGGCATCTTGACAGAGAGGACGTTGAGACGAAAGTACAGGTCCGCCCGAAACTCCCCATCTCTCACCATCTTCTCCAGCGGAAGGTTCGTGGCGCACAAGATGCGCACATCGACCTTGACGGGCGACGTGCCACCCACGCGCACGATCTCCTGGTTCTGCACAGCCCGCAACAAGCTTGCTTGCAGGTTGAGTGGCATGTCGCCGATCTCGTCGAGGAAGAGCGTGCCGCCGCTTGCGAGCTCGAACTTTCCTGGTTTTCCACGCGAGCGGGCCCCGGTGAACGAGCCACCTTCATAGCCGAAGAGCTCGGCATCGATCAGGTTCTCGGGGATGGAGGCGCAGTTCACCCAGACGAAGGGCCGTTTCGACCGCGGCGAGAGCGCGTGGATGGCGTTGGCCGCCATCTCCTTGCCAGTGCCCGTCTCTCCCTGTATGAGGACGGGCAGGTTCAGAGGCGCAACCTGTCGAATCTGGGTGCGTACCGCGTCAATGACCTCGCCCCGTCCGGCCAGGTCTTCGACCCGATAGGCTGCCGTCCAAGGTGTCTGTGGACTGCGGATGACCTGCGACTCCTGGCCCACCTCCTGGGCCACGCGCTTCAACGACTCGAGGTCAGAGAACAGGGCGAGCCCGACCGCTCCGATGATCTGGTCCTCCTGGTAGACCGGTACCTGTCGGGCCAGCAACTGATGCCCACGCACCTCGAGCGGTGCGACCGTGATGCCCGACTGACCCTGCGCCACCAGGTGCAGCCTCGTCTTTGGGGAAACGACGTCGGTGATGTGCCTGCCGATGAAGTCCTCCGCCTGTCCCCCCAGTAGCCGGCAGTACGGCGCATTGATGAGTACGACTCGCCCCGCGGTGTCTACCGCGACGAGGCAATCGGACACATGGTCGAGGACACGCCGAAGGAAGTCGGCCTCGTTCTGGCCTGAGCCAAACCACTCCGGGAAGGGCATCGCTTTTCTCATTGGTGAGAGTTGAGACCAATGCATGAGTCTAGTCGGTCACGCGGTTTCGCGTCCTCTACGCTTTTCCTTTTTTTTCAATGACTTAGAGAACGCCCATCGCACCCGAAGAAGTTGGCACGAGTCGTGCGTAATGTCGCGCCAGTGACACCCGATCGGCTTGAGGTGACACACCCACGGACCTGTCGAAGGAGATCGACTTGAAAGATGCGATGGCGATTGGTGACATGCAGGTGAGCGTGCGAGGCGATGGCCCGCCGCTCGTCTTCTGTCACGGATTCACGACGACCGGCCAGTTCTGGCGCGAGCAGCTCGACCCGTTCTCGCAGACCCATCGCGTTGTCGTGGTGAACCTTCCCGGACACGGCACATCGGCACGTCCCAAAGATCGTGCCTACACGATCGATGCGTTCGCCAACGACATTGCCCACGTGTTCGACAAGCTCGATCTGCAAGATGCGGTGCTCGTCGGCCTTTCGATGGGCGGGACCGTTGCGCAGCGGTTTGCACTCAAGCATCCGAGCCGCATCGTCGGTTTGGTGCTTGTCGGTGCGACACCACATGGCCTAGGGCCGGACGTGCAGGTGGAGAACGTGCTGGCGGCCATCGACGAGCTTGGCGTCGAGCAAGCCAGCCAGCGCGTCATCGAGCGCTCGTTCGGACCGCGCGCATCGAGGGAACTTGTCGAGTTCGCCAAGAAGGAAGTCACCCAGACACCGGAGTTCGTTGCAAGGCGGGCCATCGCATCCTTGAACGAGTCCGACACGCGCGACGAGCTCGGACAGATCTCCGTTCCGACGCTGGTGGTGTGCGGCAAGGAGGATCGCATCACGCCGCCCGCACAGTCACAGGAGTTGGTGCAGGGGATTCCGAACGCACGGCTCGCTCTGCTCGACGATGCCGGCCACTTCCCGATGCTAGAGGTCCCAGATACGTTCAACGCGGAATTGCGGCGATTCCTCGACGCACTGGCTCGCTGACCGCGGCCGGTTCTGAGCCACACCAGCATTAGGAGACGACAAGTGAATGCATCCATCAGCACGGCAACGCCGGAGGTTCGAAATCCGAAGGAGACCAGGCGCGTCGTTTTTGCCGCGGCGCTAGGAACGGTGTTCGAGTGGTACGACTTCTTCATTTACGGCAGCCTGGCCGTGTTCTTCGGGGCGCTGTTCTTTCCGAAAGGCAACGAGTCGGCGGCCATCCTCGCTTCGCTGGCGACGTTCGGCGCAGGCTTCGTCTTGCGCCCCTTCGGCGCCATCTTCTTCGGGCGGCTGGGCGATCTGATTGGCCGAAAGAAGACATTTCTTGCCACGATGATGACTATGGGGATCGCGACCGCCGCGATCGGTCTCCTGCCGACCTACGAGACGATCGGCTGGGCGGCGCCCGCACTCCTCGTCGCGTTGCGTCTGGTTCAGGGGCTGGCCATTGGTGGCGAATTCGGCGGCGCGGTCACGTACATCGCCGAACACGCTGACCCCAAGCATCGGGGTCTCACGACCAGCTGGCTGCAGATCACCGGGACGCTCGGCCTGCTGCTGTCGCTCGCGGTCATTCTCGGGCTGCGGTCGGCCATGTCGCCTGAGTCGTTTGCCGATTGGGGCTGGCGCGTGCCGTTCCTTCTGTCGGTCCTGCTGCTGCTGTGGTCGATGTACATCCGGCTCCAGCTGCACGAGTCGCCCGTGTTCAAGGAGATGAAGGCAGCGGGCAAGGGCTCGCGCAACCCGGTTAAGGACGTCTTCGCCGAGCGCAAGGCGCTGTCAGCAGTCCTCATCACCATCTTCGGTGCTGTGGCCGGCCAGGCCGTCATCTGGTACACGGCACACTTCTACAGCCTGCAGTTCCTGACGGCCACCCTCAAGTTGCCACAGACATCCGTCTACGGCTACGTGACACTGGCGCTGGTGCTGGCCACACCATTCTTCGTGTTCTTCGGGTGGCTGTCGGACAAAGTGGGCCGCAAGTGGCTGATGCTCACCGGATGCCTCCTGTCGGCTGCACTGTTCGTGCCCATCTTCCAGGGGCTGGCGAAGCATGGCAACCCGGGTCTCATGGAGTTCCGGGAGCGGACGCAGGTTGTCATCCAAGGTGGCGACTGCAAGGAGGACCAGACCTTCATCGGCCAGTTGTTCAACCCGAAGGCGACCAAGCCCTGCACACGCGCAAAGTCGTTTCTCGCCTCTCAGGGTGTTGCCTACCGCACCGAGCCGGCATCGACCGACCTTCGTATCCTCATCGACGACAAGGCCTACAGCGGATTCGATGACAAGGTGATTCGTCAAGCGCTGCTTGACAAGGGCATGCCCGCTGCCGCCGATCCACAGCGGATCAACGCGCCGATGCTGGTGTTCCTGCTCTTCTGCCTGGTATTCCTCGCCACGATGGTCTACGGACCGATAGGTGCCTTCCTCGTCGAGCAGTTCCCGACGAAGATTCGCTACAGCGGTGTGTCAGTGGCGCTTCAGTTCGGCAACGGCTGGATCGGTGGATTCGCCCCGTTCATCGCCACATCCATGGTCGTGAACAGTGGCGACATGTTCCGCGGCCTGATGTACACCGTGGCGGTCTCGCTGGCCACCGTGGCGATCGGAGCCTTGTTGGTGCGCGACCGCAGCAAGGTCGACATGAGTCACGAGAGCGTGAGCCTCTTGCCAACGAAGACCGCCGAGCGCACTTAGCGTGCTTGGCAAGCGAGGGCAGGGTCGAGCCAGGTCCGCGCGGGCATGGCTCGACCATCACTCCAACACCGGTTCGCAGTCTCCCCGCACCCACTGCCCTCGGGCAGCAGCGTCCCAATGAGCCTGAACCCGTTTCAGTACCGCTGCGCTGCCCCACAGGCCAAGCGTGAGGCGATCGGCAGGATGGTCCGCGAGCACCATCTGTCCGAGCGTCGAGCGTGCCGTCTTGTGGGGCTCTCCCGCGACAGCTACCGCCACCCACCCGACGCCGCCACGCGCGAGCTGGCCGGCCGGACCGTCGAGATCGCGCATGCCCGCCGGCGCTTCGGCTACCGGCGCGTCCACGATCTGCTGCGTCCGCACTTCCCGGGCGTCAACCACAAGCGCGTCTGGCGTCTGTACAGCGAGGCGAACCTGGCCGTGCGTGAGCGCAAAAAAGGTGCGCCGCCCTCGGGCCGAGCGCGTGCCGCTGCAGGTGGCCAGCAACGTCGACGAGGTCTGGAGCATGGACTTCGTCAGCGACAGCCTGGCCAACGGACGACAGCCGAAGTGCCTGACGGTGGCCGATGACCTCAGCCACGAGTGCGTGGACATCACAGTCGACTACGGCAACTCGGGCGAGTACGTCACGCGGCTGCTCGACCGTACTACCGTGTTCCGTGGCTACCCAGCAGCCGTGCGAACCGACAACGGGCCGGAATTCGCCAGCCGGGCCTTCATCGCCTGGACGCACCAGCACCACGTCCGGCACCTGCTCTTCGAGGCGGGCAAGCCCATGCAGAACGGGTACATCGAGAGCTTCAACGGCAAGTCCCGCGACGAGCGCCTCGACGAGCACTGGTTCCAGACCTGCAGCAGGCCCGCGAGACCATCGCGCACTGGCGGCGCGACTACAACGACGTGCGGCCGCACAGCAGCATCGGGCGCATGCCGCCAGCTCGCTTCGCCGAGCAGCACCGCCGGCATGCCGGCGGTGCTGCTCACCAAACCCCGGCAGCCAACGAGATCACGGCACCTTCAACCCGGGCTTCTTCCGAAACACTGGTATGGCGGAAGGGGGCAGGTCATGATCAGCGGCCCGATCTGGTCGGCGATGTTGCGCAGCGCGTGCTCGACGCCGGTCAGGTAGGCCCTGTGCGTGTCGGTCTTGTGCTGGATGCCGACCTCGGCGTACTGCTCGTCGTCGACCACCGGCAGGTTCACGGCGCCCGGGGTGTGGTCCTGGGCGTACTCGTGCGGCGAGCGCGCGTCGATGACGAGCGCGTACGACGCGAAGTCGTCGACGCCCAGCTGCCTCCGGCGCACGCAGGCGCCCGAGGCCTGGGGTGAGGCGGTGTCGTTCATCGTGTCTCGGCCCTGCTGAAAACGCGCGGCAATTCGTCTGCGGTGCGCCGGTCGCGCCCACCTACAGTGGTTGCATGCCGACGGCACCGGGCGTCCCCGACGCGGCGCCGGATGCCGTCCGACGGGAGCCGTCCGTGACCCATGCATCGAATGTAGTCAAGACCACCCGCCGTGCGGCGTGCACGCCGGTGACCGGCATCGCCGCGCTGGCGGTGTTCGCGACGATCGGCGCGGCCTCGCCGCCGGCCCGCGCCGTCGACGGGTGCCTGGTGCTGCTGTGCATGGCCGCGCCGAGCTGGCGCGCGATCGCGCAGTGCGTGCCTCCCGTGCGGCAGGTCCTGCGCGATCTCGCCCGCGGCAAGCCCTTCCCGACCTGCGCCATGGCCGGCGCCGGCAACAGCGCCACCCACCGCTGGGCGGCCGCACCCGCCTTCTGTCCGCCGCAGTACGTCGACGTCCGCGAGAGCGACAGCGGGCCGAGCCACCACTGCCACTTCTCCGGCGCGATCTCGGTGCACGTCGACGGCGCCCTGTGGGCGCGCACCTGGTGGAGCGCCGGGGGCGACTCGGTCACCGAGTTCGCGCCGGCGGCCAAGGCACAGTCCAGTGGCCGGGATACCCAGTTCGACGACGACCTCGCCACCTGGCGCGCCGTGAACCCGCCGGCGGCTGCGCCAGCGCCCAGCCGCGACTGCTGACGCGGCGATGGAGCCGTCGTCGTTCCTCGCGCTGGCGGCCGCGTGCGCACCGCTCGTCGCGCCCGCCACGGCGCGGGCGATCGTGGCCGTCGAGAGCGGCTTCGACCCGTACGCCATCGGCGGGGTCGGCGCCGCCCTGCAGCGGCAGCCGCGAACCCCGGCCGAGGCACGCGCCACCTTGCGCGCGCTGAACGGCGACGGCCGGAGCTACGGCGTGGGCCTGGCCCAGATCCACCGCAGCAACCTGGCGCGCCTGGGCCTGACGCCGGCCACCGCACTCGACCCCTGCCGCAGCCTCGCCGCGATGCAGGCGATCCTGCTGGAGTGCCTGGCCTGCGCCGCACGCCGCGCGGCGCAGGCCATCGGGGCGGTCGGCGAGTCGTCCGGGCTGCAGACGTCGCCGGTCGACCTGGTGGCCGACGCCGCCTGGTTCGCGCAGATACCCGGCGACCGGCGGGCTGCATGGCCGGTGCTCGGGCCGCGATCAACGCGCGGTCAGGAACCGCTGCATGCGCTGCAGCTCGTCGTCCAGCGCAGCGCGGTAGGCCGCGTCGCGTGGCGCGCGGCCGCCGGCGTAACCGAGTTCA
>CAADHA010000155.1 GCA_900696685.1 uncultured Planctomycetota bacterium | reverse complement strand
GCCGTGGCTGTTGATGGCCGTCACCACCGAGTCGGCGCCGACATCATCAAAGGGTTCGACCGTGTACACGCCGGGAATCACGAACGTCCACACCGCCGGGATGATCTCGCCTTCGTCATCGACCCAGCCGCCGATGTGGCCGGCGCTATTCACGGCGAACGCGCCGCTCGCGTCATAGGCGCTGGGATGAATGTCCGTCGTGGTGTTGGAGACCCACGAGTAGGCGTGGGAGTCGCTGCTGACCATGTGCCAGCCGACGACCTTGCCCGATTCGTTGAGCGCCCGCGCTTCTCCGTTCACGCCGGTAGCGGGATAGGAAGCGCCGCTGCCTTCGACGTAGACGACGGAGCGCTCCTCGCTGGACACGATGTACATGCCCGCGAGTGTTGAGGCGCTGCTCACGCCCTTGACGCCGTACGCCGCGCTCACGACGCCGCTGCCGAAAGGCGTGTAAGCCACGTCCTCGGGCCCGTCCCACAGCGCCGCACGCTGGTAGTCCGGATTGCCTTTCCAGATGACGACGCCGGCGATCGTCGGCGGATTCTCATCGCTGATGGCGAAGGCCCACGAAGCATCCATGTCCTCCTCGTCCGTTGCGAGAATCGTTACACCCTCAGCGGGATCGAAAAAGAACGCATTGGCAATCTCGGCGCCGTCATTCCACATCCAGCCTACCGCCTGGTTGCTGTTGTTCAGCCCGAGCACTTCGCCGTAGGTGTAGCCGCTGGGCAGCGGCACGCGCACCATCACGAAAGGCTTGAAGTCCGGCACCGTCATCGCGTTGGCCTCTGCGTTCACTCCCGCGATGGCGGCCGCCTCAGCGGCCATCATCGAGGCGGCGACGGCGACCCTCGGTCCGGCCCACCTTCCCTCCGATGCGGCCGCATTTGCGTGCCAGAGGGTTTCTCCCGCCGCCGCCAGCAGAATTGTACTGGCTGCAAGCAGAGCGATGCCGGAATGGCGCTGCGTTTTACCTGAAATTCGATTCGACATGGAGACGTCCTTCGGTCCGGGCGATGGCGAATCGACACCACAGCGGTCGGCCCATCCACCGCGAGGCGCAACTGAGCGGTCCAGGCACTGCGCCCGGCCGCGATTACTCCAGTTGCCGAGCCATCCTTGTGTCGTTCACTGCGATCCGGCGAGAGTCATCGTGCCTCGCGCCGCCCCACGGTCCGCCTCGCGCGTTCGCGGTGCGGACACTGCCACAGCGAACCTCCCCTAATCTACCACCAATCCGACAATGTGCTAACAGTATTCCGGGAAGTTGGGGAAAATGGGTGAGATTTCTTTCGCGAGCCGCACTGGCGCGTCAGAAGGCGGGGTTGGACGGCGGTGACGGTGCGGCGGCGGCGCCCTTCGACGCGGCTCCGGGTTCATGCGGAGCATCTGCCCATGACCAGCGAACGCCGGGCCGGCCATGACGAGACTCTCGCGACTTCGGGTGCTGCCGGGGGGCAGCCATCGGCGAAGGCGGGGGAGGTCGGGGCCGGCGAAGGGGGGGCAGGCAGCGGCAGGTCAGAGCCTGGCGGAGAGGGTGCAACCCGGCAATCCTGTCCCCATAATGTGGATGAGCAGGGCGGGAGGCACCCGCCGGGGTAGGCGAAACGCCGTAGAAATGGCCTTTCTGGGGTGGTTTGTGAAAAATTATGAGCATCTTTTGAGTTTCGGCGTATATTGGCGTGACCAACCGCCGGGTTTTGCGTTAGAATCCCCCCAGTTTTCCAAGACTGATAACGAGGGCTACCAGCCATGAGCCGGATGATGTCGGCCGCCTCGCCTCTTGAGCAGATCCAGAGGCGGACCGGGGTGAGTGTTTCCAGCCGCTCGAAGGCGTCCGGAAAGGACGTCAAGGCACACGCGCGCGCCCGCCGCACGCTCAGCGCCAAGGACCGGCAGGAACTCAAGCGGATTCTCCGCGAGCCGATGGACTTCATCGACAACGCAGCGTTTTACGACGAGGACTCGGAGAACGCCATCTACCGCGACGCGCCGGAGATTCAGAAGCCGGACACCTCGTGGTACCACCCCGTCATGGATTCCCTGACGGCCACGTCCAAGACGCCCAAGCAGTCCACGCAGGTGCTCCTCAGCGCGGCGCAGGAGCGCGTGCTTTTTCTTCAGTTCAACTACGCCCGCTACCGGGTGCGCAAGATTCAGATTGAACTCAACGGGCACGACCCGGCCGCCGAACAGGCGGAGGAGATTCTCCGCTGGAACCGCAAGGCTGAGCAGATGCGAGAGCAGATCGCCAACACCAACCTGGCGCTGGTTCTGGCCATGGCGAAGCGGACGCGGATGAGCGAGGTCGATTTCGCCGACCTCGTCTCGGAGGGCAACATGGCCCTCCTGCGCGCCGTAGACAAGTTTGACTGCGGCCGAGGCTTCAAGTTTTCGACCTATGCCTGTCGTGCGATTCTCAAGGCATTCAGCCGGCAGGGGATGAAACTGAGCAAGTATCGCCAGCGGTTCCCCGCAGACTTCGATCCGAAACTCGAGCGATCCGACTTCCACGAGAAGCGCCGGGCGACGCACGAGGAGGATTGCGCCGAGGAAGTCAAGAGCATCGTCAAGGCCAACCGGGCCAACCTTTCGAGCATCGAGCGCACGGTGCTCCATCACCGCTTCGGCATCGACGTGGAGAACCACGTACCGCTCACTCTTGAGCAGGTCGGGCAGATCATCGGCGTGACGAAGGAACGGGTGCGCCAGATTCAGAACAAGGCCCTCGAGAAGATCCGCGTCGAACTCGAAGAGAAGTTCCTGACGCGCAAGACCGAGGAGGAGCAGGCCGAGGCAGACGGCTGCATCGACGACCTGATCGTGGCGGACGAGGCGGCCCTGGTACGGGCCTGAAGCGAAGACATCCCACCCGCGCGGCATCCGCGTGAGACTCGGCCGCGCGTCCGGGCCGGCGTCCATTGCGCTTCGCCTGTGCCGCAACTGGCTCGGACGATGGGCAACCAACCAATCCTGTCCGTGGGTGCTGATCGAGCCGAACCGGAGACACGGAATTGCCGAACTACTCTGTGCGAATCTGTTCGAACCGCGACTTCAGGGACGGGTACAAGCCGGCATGGGCGAGGACTTTGTGAACAGATCTGCGGGGACCGGCCCCGGCGAGCCGGCCGTTTTCAGGGCGGGAGCGGCCGGCCGGCAGGCGAGGGCAGAGGTTGACCTGGGACCGGGCATTTCGGCAGTGCAGACTGTCGCGGATGGCGAAACTGACCTGTCATTCCACAGCCTGCCGGCGATGCGGTATCCCGGCCTGTATCTGTGGTTTGTCGCGGTTTCGTCTGCCGACATCATTCTGACGTGGTTGGTGCTTGGCATGGGGGGGCGCGAGGTCAACCCGGTCGCAGCCACCGTGATCGGACATTGGGGGCTGCCGGGGGCGATAGCCTTCAAGTTCTCGCTCATGCTCATGGTGATTGTTCTGTGCGAGGTGATCGGGCGCAAGCGCGATCGAACAGCGAGGCGGCTTGCCGGCTGGTCCGTCGGGGTGTCAGCCCTTGCGCCGGCGTATACGGTCGCGCTCGTGGCCGCCCACGTATTCGGCTGGATTTAGGGGGTCGGAAGCCCCCATCGACCTCGCCCCGGGGGCGTGCGACAACGAATTCTCGATGAAAACAGGACGAAATCGGGAATTGGGGTTGCATAGGCGGCCCAAAGGCGGTACATTATGCGGATTGTCAGGGGTCTGCCCACCTCGTGTGTAGGGGGGGCAAGTTGTTGTGAATTCGGACTCCTCCCGAGGGTCCGAGAGAAAACGAGAGAAAAGGAAGAGGAAAGCAAGATGAGAGAGTTCAATACGAAGACATGTCTGGCGGGGGTGGCCGTGGCGGCCCTGCTGTGCGGAACCGCCAGCGGGCAGACCTAGACGGAGCAGGGCGATGCGCCCGCGCTGCCGCCAGGCCAGGAGACACAGGGCAGCGGCCCGCTCACTTCGATCGCGGGCACGGCGCAGGGTGGAGACGTCGATCTCTACAAGATCACGATCACCAACGTAAGTTAGTTCAGCGCGTCGTTCTGCAACCAGGTGTCTTGGGATACGCAGTTGTTCCTGTTCGACGCGAACGGGAACGGCGTGGCGCACATGGACGACGCGTGCAGCCTTCAGTCAGCGCTGACCAACCAGTTCGTGAGCCAGCCGGGAGTGTACTTCATCGGGATCGCGGCGTACAACAACGATCCTGAGGGCCCCAATGGGCTGATCTGGAACAACACTCCCTTCAACGTTGAACGCGCCCCGGACGGACCCGGCGCCCCCGGCCCGCTGATCAACTGGAGCGCCTCGGCTCCGACGGGCGGCGCCTATTCGCTGACTCTGGCAGGTTGCTCGTTCGGCAACGCAGGCGGGTATTTCTGCTCGATCAGCGGCACGTGCCCCGGCACTGTGACCCTCCGCTGGAGCGGCGCTCAGCCCAATCGTCAGCAGGGTATCGTGTTCGCCAGCAACACAGGCAACTACACGATTCCCGGCGGCCCCTGCCAGGGAACGCAACTGGGCCTCGGCACGCAGAACCTGCGCCTGTACAACACCATTCCGACGGGCAATGGGAGCGGCAGTGTCAATGCGCAGGCCGGCACCGCCGCCTGCCGCGGCTATGTGCAGCTGATCCAGGTCCCCGGCTGCCAGACCAGCAACGTCGCTCAGGTTCCGTAATCTGACCGATTCGCTGTCTTGAATCTCAACGGGAGCGCGGCCCAGCCGCGCTCCCGTTTCTCTTTGGACTGGAGACTGGCGCCGCTGAACCAGAGACGCAGGCGGCGATTTGCGGTCAGGTCTCGGCCAAAGCGTGGAGCATCCCACATGTCGGACGAGTCCGCGGGCGGCGCCTTGCGTTGCGGCTCAGGTTCGATTACGTCGACCGTGCCTCGACCGCGCCTTGGCCGCAGGGGCGTGCGGGGGTGAGCTGCGGGGCTCGCCGGGTGTCCGCCAGAAAAAGACGGGCAACCGGCGGAGGTTGGCGGCCGCCGGTTGCGCCGTCGGGCGGGTGGACTCGCCCGTTGAAGAAGTCAGGATGCCGGACCGGGACCGGGGGCGGCCCCGATCGCGTCGGGAGTCATCTGCACGGTGCCTGGGGATCGTGGACTGCGCTTCGCACGATCAAGTTGCGAAGGCGCAGGCGATGCATCAGATCGGCACAGTGCAGAGATATCTTCACTTGAACTCCTCTGTTGCATGCAACTCCGTAGCGATGCGGCACTCTTTCCGCACCTGAACTCAGAAGAGAATCTGAATCTGCGACCGAAGGGCGACCTGGTCGGCGTCGGTTGCGGCGTCGGTGAGCAGACCGAGGCCGGTGACGTCAAAGGGCACGCGCTCGAGATTCCAGACGATGTCGGTGGTCCACTTCCAGTCGTGCTTGTGGAAGTAGTAGTTGAAGCCGAAGGTAACGGCGTGGTAGTCGTCGGCGAAGGCGCCATCGAAGTCGAACCACTCGTAGCGGCCGAAGAGTTCGAACTTATCCGGGACGACATGGACGCCGCCCTGGACCACGAAGCCATACTGATCGAAGTCGGTGGCGGACGAGGCGTTGGCGTCGCTGTGGCGGCCGAAGACGGCGGCGAAGAGGTTGGCGGCGCCGAATTCGAACTGCCCGTCCAGGGTCCATTGGAACCACTGCACTTCCTCGGCCCCGGTTCCATACTCACCGTCCTGTGCGAAGACGCCGGCGCCGATTCTCACGCCGGTCTCGTCCTTGGACCAACTCGTGAAGTCCTCGAACTGCTTCCAGTCGCCGGCGAGGAGGGCGTCAACGCGGGCGTTGAATGCCCACTCGGTCGTGTCGTTGTTGAAGCGAGTGTTGGCGCGGCTTCCCGAAACGGCGGTCGGGGAGAGCGTGGCGCCGTCGGTGAAGCCGAAGGCAAAAGCGATGTTCTCGCCCTTGTAGTTCAACTCGACGTTCTGCGAGAAGCCGAGGTTCACGATCTCGTTCACGACGGACCGCTCGACGGCCAGTTGCTTGCTGGAACTGATCGTCTCTTCGGGGTTGAAGGCGGGCTTGAACTGGCCCCAGCGGAACGACCAGCCGTCGCCGAGGACGTATTCACCCCAGGCGTCCTCGAGGATGAAGGCGCCGCTGTTGCGGTCGAAGGCGCCGACGACCTTGTACTTGAGGTCCTTGGAGTAGATGTTGCCGCTCCACCCGAGTTTCATGCGGCGCATCTCGAATGAGGCGGTGTTCTCGTCGGCGGTGTCCTTGTTGTTCCAGACGTGGCGGAACTGGATCTGGCCGTTGAGCTTGAGCGAGAACGACCCGTCTTCGTTGCGCAGGAAGAAGCCCTTGTCCCACCCGGCGAGAGCGCCGTCGGCGAGGAGACTGGACCGCGTCTCGCTCTCGGCGATGACCTCGCGCACGAGGGCGCGGATTTCCTCGGCCTGTTCGCCGGCGAGCCAGGCGCTGCGTTCGCCCTGGCGCAGAGCCTGAATCTGCGCATCAATCTGCGCTCGCTGGGCTTGAAGTGCGGCGACGCGGGCGTCGGCGTCGTCCGGCCCCGGCCCCGCCGTCGCGCTGCCCGCGACGGCCGCGAGGACCGAGCACATTGCCACTGAAACTGTTCTGCATCTGAACATGTTCACTCCTTCATCTGCGGGGAGCGATCTGGCCGCTCCGTCCATTCACCCATCGATCCACACCGTTGACGATCAACGCGATCGCACGGATCCTGCCTTGCACTGCGCGGCCCGTGCGAGGCGGCCGCGAAAGTTGAACGTGTCAATCATGACGCCCTGGAATCGCTCCGCAAGAGCGCCGGACAAAACTAACAGAAGTGTCACATGGTTCGCGTTTGGTGAACGATCGGTTCTCGCGCTCACCGGATTCTCATGCGGCAAACATGCTTCAGGGGAGCGCGGACGCCTTTGCCCCGGCGCCGCCCACCGGTTCCAGACGGACGTGCGTGTCGTAGAAACTGACGCTGCCACCGACGGGATCGAACATGCAGGTGTTCTTCACCACGGGGTCGGTCCACATGGCGGCATTGGCGTGAATGCCGGCCTGCCGGCGCTTCTCGCCCCTGATGACGTGGCCGTCGATCGTGACATCGGAAGCGCCGGTGGCCCAGTGGCCGAAGCCGAGCGCGAAACTGACGACGCCGGGGCGCATCGTCTGCGTCAGGACGATCCTGCCGATCATGGGCTTTTCAACGCCGTTGCCGAGCGGCCAGTTTCCCGTCGAGTTGGTGGCGCTGACGACCTTGACCTCCTGCCCGTTCCGGAGCGCGAGGCGCTCTGCATCACGCGGGTTGATGAGCACGCCGTTCTCGGGCAGCAGAGCCGAGAGCCAGGGGTCGGCTATCGTGCGGCTCTTGGTCTGCGAGATGACGCGGTGGGTGATCAGCGCCAAGCCATAGCCCGTGCGGAGTTCATCGGGTTCCTTGCCGACGAAGTCGCAGACCGGTACGTAACACGCGACGCCCGAGAGGTTCTTGCCGGTTCCCGAGTGGATCGTGGAAGCGGTCTTTTCCTGGTAGAGGTTGAGGAGGGCGGCGTAGGGATGGGCGACGCGATCGCCCTTGTAGCCCTTCTCATGCTCCTCGTACCGACCGCCGCGATTGAGGACGTAGACGACCTTGCGCCACATGCTCTCGCCGACGATGCCGCGCCAGCGCTGCGCATCGAAGACGGATCGCGGCAGGTGGCGGCGTGCATTCATGAAGATCTCGACCTCGCGGTCATCGGCGTCGGCGACAGCGGCGCTGCCGTCGGGCTTTTCTCCGAAAGCGATGTTCGCCACGCCGCGGAGGAAGAGATCATCGGGGTGCTTGAGATGCCGGTCCTCGGCGAATCCGTTCTCGCCGAATCCGGGGAGGCTCAGTTGCTCGGCGATGGCGAGGATCATCGCTTCGAGCGACATGGGCATCGCCTGGCCGTACACCGTGCATTCCTCGGGAATCGGCGCGATCACAGGCTGACGGACCGGCTGCACCTTGTTGGGAATATTCGGATGACTGCCCTGAAACTCCCAGCGCTCGAGGAAGGAGAGGTCAGGGAAGATGTAGTCGGCATACATCGAGGTCGAGCCGATGAGAATGTCGGACGCGATGAACAGCGGCAGTTTGTTCACATCGCACAGGACTTCGATGTTGGTGTGGCCCGCGGGCAGGGCGTAGGTCGGCGCGCCCATGTACATGAACAGGCACTTCACCGGGTAGGGATAGGCGTCGCCGATCGAGGGAATGATCTCCTCGTAGATGTCGCTGGAGAGCGGATACCAGTTGCGCTTCGCCGGGTAGCCTGAGAAGAGAGTGGTCTTCTCGTAGTCCAGGCCGTGGCGGATGCTGGAGATGCCGAAGGCTTTGACGGCGCCGGGGTGGGCGGTGATGTCGAAGAGATTGCCCTTTCCCTTGCCCTTGGTGTCGTAGGTTGACGCCTTGATGAGCCCGCCCTTGGCATCGAAGTTGCCCAGGAGCATGTTGAGGCTCATCCAGCACAGGACGTTGTAGAAACCGTTGGTGTGCTGCGCGGGGCCGCGGTGGATGTCCACCGCCACGGCCTTGCCGTAACTCGTCAGTTCGCGGGCGACGGCAACGATGTCGGACTCCTTCACGTCGGCCATCGCGGCCCACTCCGCCGTCGTGTGCTCTCGCGCGGATTCGAGGAGAACCTGGAGGCCGCTCTTGACGACCGTGCCGTCGGCCAGAGTCGTGTCCACGAAGAGGTCTGCGACGACGGGGGTGGTCGCGTCGTTCGGATCGACGGCCGTCGGCACGCCGTTGACCATCACGACCATGAACTTCTCGTCGTATTCCTTGCCGTCGGCCGTGGGGCGCTTCTCGGCGGTGCGAAGAGGCTGCCCGTCGATCTTGAGATCAGCGGCGCGGAGGAGTTTGCCCGGCTTGCCGTCCTTGATGACCACAAGCCAGGTCGCGTTGCACCACGAGTTCTCGCCGCTGGCGGCCGCGGCGGCCTTGTTGGCGGTGGCGAGAAACTTCGCGTCGAAGCGCTTCTCCTCCAGAATCCAGCGGATCATCGCCAGTGCGACGGGCGCATCGCTGCCGGGCTTGAGGGGCAGCCACTTCCACGCCTTGCTCGCGAGTTTGCTGAAGCGCGGATCGGCGACGGCGATCTTCGTGCGGCCGGTGACGAGGTTTTCGGTAAGGCGCACGGAGCGATTCGGCGGGCCGTAGTTCGCCTCGAAGAGATTGGCGCCGACGAAGAGGATGAACCGGCTGTTCTCCGTGTCGGCCTGCCAGTAGAACTTCTGCCCGCCGGTGAACTTGCCTTCAGCATACTGCTCGCTGATGGCCTTGCATGTGAAGTAGAGCGAGCCCTGGCACACGGTCGTATGGCCGTGCGCGTTGGTCGTTCCGAGGGCGGCGGCGAAGCGCTTGTAGAAGTCGCCCCGGCCGTCCTTGAGGCGCCCCCAGGCGCAGACGATCTGGTTGTTCTTCGGTCCGAAGTCGGGATGATCCGGATCGATGAGCAGGTGCAGATGCTGGGCATGTTTGACCTTGAACGCTTCGACGAGGGCCTGCTTTTTCGTTCGATCCTTCTCGTCGAGAATGCCCTTGACGTCCGCCTCCATCTCCTTGGCCACCTTCGCATCGCGCAGGGCGACGAGAGACCGCAATCCTTCAACCTGCCGGTTCTGCTCGCCTGGCACACCGCTAAAGAGATTGCCGCCCTCGCAGATCTCGCGGGTCGCCTGCTCGAAGGGGATGGAGACCCACTTGTTCTCGCCGCGCTTGCCGGCGCGTTTGAGCACCTTGCGGAGTCGGTAGGGGTCGTAGGCGGTTTGAAGGCCGGCCTGGCCCTTGGGGCAGAGCGCGCCATCGACCGGTGCAGCGTCATCGACGTGCGTGTTGAAGGGCAGGTGTGGAACCATGGTCCACGGGCTGTAGGGATTGCCGTCGATCTTCGTCACGATTCCGTTCTGCAACTTGCAGCGGATGCCGCAGCCGGTATTGCATTGCAGGCACGCTGACTGGATGTGATGGTCGGCTTGGACGAGTTCGTAGGGTGTGTCGGGTCGGCTGCTGTTGAGGATCGCGGAGTCGCCGCTGCCTCGTCGCTCATCGGCGAAGAGTTCGTCGCTGAGGAGTGTCGAGCCCAGCAGGGCTCCACCGGCCAGGAAGCCGCGGCGTGAAATTGGATTCCGTTGAGTCGCGTTTCGTGACATGGTCACACCGACACCTTTCGAGCGGCTCGGGCCGCGCAGAGTTTGCTGACCTTGCGGCCGACAAAGTAGATGCTCATACCGACGGCGAGGAGGAACAGGCCGACCAGGTATTCCATCGTCGTGGCGTGGTAGGTGTAGTTCAGACGCGGGTGAGTGAACGCCTCCTGAAGCCCCCTGATTTCACTGACCGCCTGGCCGGGCACGAGCACGTTGAGGCGCGTGCTGATGAAGGTAACGGCGATGAGCATGGACGCAAGAAGCCAGGCATTGCGGTTCCGCACGAGCAGCAGCGCCGCGGGCAGCACTCCGCCCAGACCGAGGTGGATGATCCAGAAAACCCACCAGTATGGCCCCCAGAGCACCAGGTCGATCGCCGGAGCATGCGTCTGCGGATTCCAGAGCGCGACAGAGAACTCGGCGAACTCCAGCACGAAGTAGGCGACAAGGCCTGTGAACACGACGCGGCGCAGGGTGCTCAGGGCCGCGGTGAACACGGCTGGATCATTGTCTCCCACGCCGGCCGGGCTGCCGCAGCCGATGATCCCGCGGATGAGCAGAAGCATTGCTCCCCCGGCAGTCAGCGCCGACATGAGGAACATGATGGGAAGCAGTGCACTGTGCCAGTAGGCCTTGGCGTCGACCACGCCGAAGAACGCGCCGCTCTGGCTGGGAATCATGACCGTCACAAGCATGCCCAGGCAGAGCAGTGGCTTGAGCCAGGTCGAGTTGGGCGAGTAACTGATCCACCAGCAGACCGCCGCGAGAATGAGGAACGCGGCGTACATCCACGAGTTGAAGGCCATCATGCTCGTGAACATGGGAGATGAAAAAACGCGTGTGGCACGCTCCATGTGACCGAGGTCGAGCCAGACGGCAAGAAACGCGGGCGCGATCGCCGCAAACGCCAGCACAACTGCGACGCGCAGCGCCGCCGGGTGGCGGAACCCGCGAATGCGAAGGAGATACCCCAGCGCCGCAATGCCGAAGGCGCCGCCGGCGATGCCGACGCCGTGGAAGTAGATCGCAATCCACAGGCCCCATGGCACATACGAGCCGTAGCCCGCCGGCAGGTGGCCGTTGACGATCCGGTCGTACAGGCCGACCACGCCCAGCATCAGCAGCAAAAACCAGAGCACCCACAGCGACGCCGCGATGTACCGGCGCTGCATTACGGCAGGCCCTCCCTCACAGCAGGTTGAACTCAAGACGGGGAGAGATGACATGTCGCGGCCTCCGTTCCTCAGACGATGTAGAACACGCGCGGCTGAGTGCCCTTGTGAGGCAGCAGGGTCTGCACGTTGTTTCTGGTGATCAGTTCGGTCACGAGCGAATCGGGATCGTTCGCGTCGCCGAAGTAGGTGGCGCGGCCGATGCACGTCGTCGTACACTGCGGCAACTGGCCGACCTCGAGCCGATGCAGGCAGAAGTGGCACTTGCGCGCGTTGCCCATCGGCGACTGGTGCCCCTCGCGCGTCCACGACTTGCCGTATTCGTGGCTGGGCTGCTCGGCCCAGGCCGCCGGCGCTCCCCTGAGCGCGCCTTGGCCGTCTGTCGGCGCCCCCTCAGCAGCGCCGGCGAGGTAGTCCTCGCCGAAGTCGCTCGTCCGTGCGCCATAAGGGCACGCAGCGAGGCAGTAGCGGCAGCCGATGCACTTGTCGTAGTCGATCGTCACGATGCCGTCCGGCCTCTTCCACGTTGCCGCCACCGGGCACACGGGCACGCACGGCGGCTTGTCGCACTGCATGCACGGGCGGGGAGTGAATCGCAACTGAACATTCGGGAACTCACCGAACTCCTCTGTGACGACCGGCCGGTACACGACGCCCGGAGGCAAATGGTTCTCCGCCACGCAGGCGATCGTGCAGGCATGACATCCCACACACTTGCGCGTGTCGATGACCATGATCCAGCGCCGCTGCTCCACCGGCTTGGCCATCGCCTTGACGAGTTCGCGCTGCATTCGAATGAGCACGTCGTCGTTGAGGGTCGGCGGGACGTTGGCGAGGACGGTGAGGTGGCGGACCGTGCCTTCGCCGATGGGATCGCCCGTGACGGCGGCGCGGCGATGGAGGGAAACGGCTGTGCCCGCCGCCGCCACACTTACCCCCATGAGGACCCCTGCTCTCACGGCTTCGCGCCGCGTCAGGCCGCCGATCTCCGAGTCCGGTTCATGCTTGGTTTCGTTTGCGCTGGCCGTCATCATCGCGTTCCTTTCCTGCGTCCCCGAATCGGCAAGCACACGGCGTGCCGCAGCCTGCCGGCCGGCGCACGAGGTCGAGCGCCACCCCCAGGAATCGGTCCAGCGTATGAGGCAGGTGTGCAGGAAATCGTTCCCATCAGCGCCGGAGACCGCATTTCGGGGAAACTACCCCGTTGAGGGATGCCACATCCCGTGCTTGACCCGCGGTTACTGCTGAACTGCTTGCCGGCCAGGGAACTGCGCGGGCCGCGCGCGTGCAACGCCCGCAATCGCCTGATCACGGAGAGTCATTCGGCCCGGCTTTCTCGAACCTGAGAAGGCGAGGCTCACACTCGTTCCCAGAAGTGAATGCCGCGGCGCACAGCCTCCACGCGACCCAGCCTCTGACGCGGACAACGGCCTGACCACGTCACGCCTCGACTCGAAGGCTCCCGACCCTCCAAGCGCACTTTCAGGGCCTGGTTCCGCCTTCACGAGCGCTGCGGTCAGGGGACATTTCTGAGAGCGCGGCTATTCCCTACACCGGCCCGCTCCGTCAGCGGCTGCACGCGCGCAAGAGGTCGCGGCCGCGCGCCTCGACACGATCGAAGCGGCCTTCGCGCAGGTCGACGGGGTCGAAGAGCGGCGCGACGAAGCCGACGGCGAAGGCGCCCGCCGCGAAGTACGCCGCCGCGTTGGTCGCATCGACGCCGCTCGTGGGGACGATGCGGAGAAACGGCATCGGACCGAGGCACGCCTTCACGTAGGCGGGCCCGATGCCCGGCGCGGGGAAGAGCTTCTGGAGCGGGGCGCCGGCGCGGTGCGCGCGCAGCATCTCCGTGGGCGTGTGCGTTCCCGGCATCATCGCGACGCCGAGGCGACTGGCCTCTTCTATCACGGCCTCATCGACCACGGGGGAAACGAGAAAGCGCGCTCCTGCCTCGACCGCGCGGCGCGCCTCTTCGACGGTCAGCACCGTGCCCGCGCCGACGACGATGCCCTCGCGCTGCGCAAACGCGGCGATGTGCTCGAAGGCATCGGGCACGGTGAGAGTGAACTCGCAGATGCGAAAGCCGGCGCGGATCGCGGCCTCCATCGCCGGCATGACGGCGTCGGAGAGGTCGGTGCGCAGGATGGCGCTCGCGCCCCGCTGATGAAGAAACTCAATGAACTGGTCAGCCGTCATGCGGCACCTTCGAAAGCGATTGACTGAGCGAACTACGCCTTCATCAGGTCGATGAGCGCATCGACGTCGCGCTGCTCCTCCATGGTCATGATCATCTTACGCAGCGCCGCGCAGCGCTCCTCCCCCACGACGTCCTTGCCCAGCGCGTTGAACTTCACCGCGATCTCATCCTCCGTCATCGGATCCCGCGGGTCGCCCTTGGGCACATCGACGCGCTTGCTGAACGTCCGGCCGTCCTTGAGCGTGATCGTCACGCGGCTGGGCTGAAACTTCGGAAAGAGCGATTCAAACTCCTGGTTGGGCACGACCTTGATCTTGTCCATCACCGGCCGCAGACTCAGGTCGTCGATGCGCTCCTGCTTGAACTGGAGCGGCGTGACCATCCCATCGACGAGACCGACGGCGAGCGAGTAGGGCAGCGAATGGTCGGCCGTCTCCTTGCTTGTCGGGCGGTACTTGGCCGGGTCGCCGAGGATGTCGGCGGCGCGGGCGATGACTTCGACCCTGATCTCCGTCACGTCGGCCGCCTTGATTCCGTTCTCGGCGACGCACTTGAGCATCGCGGTGAGGGGCGCATGACTGAGGGCCTCGATGGGGAACGACTTCATGCCGCAATCGACGATCTTATAATGGCAGCCGCCGCACTTGGGAAGATTGTCGGTCAGCATATTAACATGAAACCTGCCGCCGAATTTTCCAAAGCAATGCGTCAGCCCTTCCTTGCCGTCAATGACGTGCTCAGGCCCGCTGAAGCCGCGCTGGGCCAGCAGGGCCGCCTGCACGCCGGTGCGCGTGGCGAGCGGGTCGACGGTGTTCTTCATGTTGGTGAGTTTGCCGGCCGTCACGGCGCCGAGGCACATCGAAGGGCTGGCGCTGATGCCGATCGCCTGCTGAAT
This sequence comes from uncultured Planctomycetota bacterium, assembly GCA_900696685.1. GTDB lineage: Bacteria > Planctomycetota > Phycisphaerae > Phycisphaerales > UBA5793 > UBA5793. The sequence goes on along the minus strand of CAADHA010000155.1, from coordinate 426 downwards.
CTGCTCAGGCTTGAGGTTGAGCATGCGCCCGGCGGCAATGGGCGCGGCGATGCTCGTGATCGTCGCGTGATGCCAGCCATATTCGCGGATGCCCGGCTCGGCGAACTCAGCAAGGCGCATCTCCATCTCGTAGGCGATGATCGTGCCGAGGATGAGGTCTTTTCCCGTCAGGCCCTTGAGTTCGCAGATCGCCAGCGGCGCGGGAATGATGTCCGAAGGGTGCGAGGGATCGGCCTTCCAGTAGATGTCGTTGTAGTCCATCGCGCGGATCATCAAGGCGTTGAGGAACGCGGCATCGACGGGATTGGTGCGGAAGCCGTCCACGAAGACGGTGCAGGCGCTGCGGCCGCCCATCTCCTTGAAGTGCTCGAGCGCGATCTTCACGTCATGCTGCTGCGACCCGCCCAGCGCGCAGCCGAGCGAGTC
>CAADHA010000154.1 GCA_900696685.1 uncultured Planctomycetota bacterium | reverse complement strand
GGAAACAGCCGCCAGTTGGGGCAGACGTAGCGGAAGTTGCCGGTCTGGAGCAGCCTGATGCCCACGGCGTCCTCCGTCTCCATCGGCCGCAGGGGGAACCAGAACTCATCCATCGACTCGCGGTGCCAGAAGGGGCGGCCATCGAGGAACTCGAGCAGCCAGTTGACGGTGAAGTCATGCTGCCGCCGCGCCTCCTGCTCACTGAGTCCGCGCTGCATCCAGTGCCGCACCTGCAGCGGCCGGGCGACCATCGAGCCGGAGAAGAGCCGCTGCCTCGGCACCTCACGATAGAAATCCTGCGCCCAAGCCGTTTGCCCCGGGAAGACGAGCAGCAACGCGATCAGAACGACGCAAGTTGCGATGGGGGTAACACGGGGGGGTGGGTGGGGGGGGTGAACATGGCGGACTCTCCTTCGCTCCTGAGACTATAACCGACGAATGCCCAAGCGGTCGCCAGAATTCCGGGATTGGCCGGAAGATTGTGGAAGAGAGGGCAGTGTTGGGGTGGACTCAGTCGATCCCGAGCGAAGAAGCAGGCCCTGCGGCACGCACGCGGTGATCGGCTCCTTCAACTTCCAGCGGCCAGTAGTGGAGCATCGCCGGGGCGATGACGCGGGTGCTGAAGCGCTGGCCGAGGAGTTGGAGATGGTCGCCGCTGTTGCGGTAGGCGAGCCAGGCGGGGTCGTAGCCCCACTGCTCGAAGCGCGGGTGGCTGTAGGTGAAGCCGATACGGCCGCCGGCGTCGCCGAAGTGGCGGTCGGCGGTGCCGAAGAGCGTCGTGCCTGTCCCGAGGATGAGTTGATCGTGCGGCGAAGTCAGCGCCACCAGGCGCGGCACGCGCTCGAGCGCCGGGCCGAAGTCGTAATCCGGGGAAAGCGCGGGCGCGAGGAGCCAGACTTGTTCGACAAGGTTCTCGCCGACATCAAGCAGTTCGACGGCGCGGATGACGATGCGGGCGCCGCCGCTGTGGCCGGTGAGGATGACGCGAGCCTCGGGCGACGTGGCCTTGAAGCCGCGCAGACGATCCACCAGGCGCGTTGCCTCGCGCTCGTGAAGCGCGGTGTCGGTGAGGTTGCGGCCGGGCAGGAGGGTGGTCCAGTTGACCATGTGCACTTCCTGCACGCCGGCGCGAATCAGGCCGCGCGCGAAGAAGTGGTCATGCGGCACGTCGCCGGAGATGCCCGGTGCATGAAACACGTAGACCCCGTCGTGGCGGATGATCCCTTCGCGCTCCGTGAGCGAAACTCCGCAGCCGCCCGCCAGGACCACAACAGCCCCCGCCAGGCCACCGAGCGGAATGCGAAGGAAGGAGCACCTGAGATTCATGGAACACCTGCCCGCGCGCGGCTCAATCAAACTCGTCGCCGCGGAACATTGACCCGAGGTACGACCGGCGGACGACTTCGTCGCGGACGAGGTCCTTCGGCGCTCCTTCGGAGAGAATACGCCCGTCGTTGAGGATATACGCGCGATCGCAGACGCGCAGCGTCTGCAGCACATTGTGATCGGTCATCAGCATCGCGATGCCGCGCTCTTCGCGCAGGCGGATGATCTCGCGCTGGAGGTCTTCGACGGCGAGAGGATCGACGCCCGAGAACGGCTCGTCAAGAAGGATGAGATCGGGATTCTTGATGAGGCAGCGGGCGATCTCGAGCTTGCGCCGCTCGCCGCCGGAGAGGGTGGTTGCGGACTGCGTGCGGTTGCGGGACAGGCCGAACTGCCCGAGCAGATCGGCGAGCCGCTTGCGGCGCTCCTGTCGGCTCAGGGGCTGGAGTTCGAGGAAGGCCATGAGATTCTGCTCGACTGTGGCGCGGCGAAGGATGCTCGGCTCCTGGCTGAGGTAGCCCATGCCGCGATTGGCCCGACGGAACATCGGCTCGCGCGTCACGTCGTGCCCGTCGAAGACGACTTCGCCGCCGTCGGGCGTGGTCATGCCGATGCTCATGCGGAAACTCGTCGTCTTGCCCGCGCCGTTGCGCCCCAGCAGGCCGACGATCTCCGCCCGGTCCACGTGGAAGGACACATGGTCGACGACGGTGCGCTGGCCGTAGCGCTTCACGAGATTGCTGGCCTTGAGCAGTTGCATCGGGTGGGGATGGTAGGCACGCTCAGGCGCGCGCCAGCGCCGCGCGCAGGCGCCGTACGGCTGCGGCAGGTTCGTCGCAGGCGCAGACGTACGAACTCACCGCGACGCCCGCGACGCCCGCGTCGAGCAGTTCACCGACGTTGCGATCGTTGATGCCGCCGATGGCGAGGTGGGGGAGGGGCACCCTGGCCAGGTACTCGCGCAGATACGCGGGACCCGCGAGTTGCGGCTTGTCCTTCGTGGTCGTGTGGAACATCGGCCCGACGCCGCAGTAATCCGCGCCGGCCTTCGCGGCCGCCTCCGCCTGCGCGATGCTGGCCGTCGAGACGCCGATGAGCAGTTGACGTCCCACGAGACGCCGCACGTGCCCGACGGGCAGATCGGACTGCCCGAGGTGAACGCCGTCGGCGCCGACGAGCAGCGCGACATCCGCGCGGTCGTTGATGATGCTTGCCGCGCCCGCGGCGCGGCAGCGCTCGACGACGACCGTGGCCCGGCCGAGAAGTCTGCCGTCTTCGAGGTTCTTCTCGCGCAGTTGAATGCAGTCGGCCCCGCCTTCGAGAGCCGCGTCGAGCACGTCAAGCCAGGGCCTGGCGCAGAGTGACTCGGTAATGAGCACGCACAGGCGCCACTGCGGCGCGATCGCCGTGCCCAGGCGGCGCTGAAGTCGCTGCTCGGCGTCGTAAGCGCGATAGCGCAGCGACTCGACCGCCGCCGCAGCACCGGCATCCATCGTCTTGAGATACTCTTCGATTGACCGCAGCGATTCGCCGAGCCGCTTTCCCGCCGCGATGACGACGGCTGCGACGCTTGCGCGATTCCCTTCGGCGTCAGTCTTGAGGGTCGTGCCGACGTCGCCGGCCACGTCGCGATTCGCTTCGAGAACGCCGGGGCCGAGGCGGTCGAGCGCGGCGCGAAGATCGTGGCGGATTGACTTGAGCCGCGCGCAGACGTCGGCATCATCGACAATGAAGCGAGAGTAATCCTCCATTACGCGCAGCGCCTCGCGCGCACGATTCGCGTTGGCGTCGAGGATCCGAATGGCCGAGCGGCTCATCGACGAATCGTATGCGATGCACGCGGGTCCGGGCATCGGCCGCACTTACTCAGGCGTGCTCCGGGATTGCGGCATCGTGACCCCAGAGGCGGCGGACCAGTTGCAGACTTCACGCACGCACGCCCCGCAGAAAATAAACGGGACAGGTACATTTATTTCTGCTCCAGAATCTTG
>CAADHA010000153.1 GCA_900696685.1 uncultured Planctomycetota bacterium | reverse complement strand
TGCGCGGCCGCGTCCGCCGCTCGCTCATCCGCCAGCGCTGCTCGCCCAACCTGCTCGCGTCCGCCTTCGATCACGCGAAGCTTCCGCTGTGACGACTCACGTCTATATCAGCGCAGACGTCAATAACCTCGTGGGATTCGCCTGGGCGAGTCCGCCGGCGACAGGGATGTCGGGCGGTCACTCGTTCGGCGATGGAGAAAACTTCGTGCCGGCCGAGAAGTTGCGCAGCAGGCGGTCAAGAAGTTCGCTCCGAGGGAAGCAGCGCCAACGCGACCAGTCCGAAGTGTGAGAGAGAAAGTGCTCCTGCCGAGGCAGGTCTTGATCCGCCCTTGTTCGCGCTTCGGTTTGGTCGCGGATGCGTCCGTCGGTTCGGTCGGTCGGGTCGGTCGGGCCCGATACAATCCGCACCCTGATGGACCAATCCCTCCACGCTCTCGACTGGTCGATCCTCGCCGTCTACATGATCGGCATGATGGCCATCGGGGCGCTGCTGGCGCGGCGCATTCACGGGTTCAAGGAATACTTCCTCGCCGGCGGATCGCTCACCACCCCGCTTCTCGTCTGCACGCTCGTGAGCACCTATTACGAACTCGACGTCACGTTCGCCGTGAGCGAGCAGGGATATTACTATGGCCTGGTGTCGTGGTTCTGGCTCAGCCGGCCTTACTACGTCTGCATCATCATCGCGGCGATTGTGCTGGCGCCGCGCCTCAAGAAACTCGACTGCATCACGCTCCCCGACCTGCTCGAACGGCAGTACGGCGTCGGCACGCGCATCGCCGGGGCGCTGGCGTGCTTCGTCTACAGCCTGCCCATCACCGCGCTGGCGGGCATGACGATCATGTTCAAGATGCTCGGCTGGGAGACGCACATCGCCTTGCTCATCTCGATGGGCATCTGCGCTGCGTACACGGCGATGGGGGGCCTGTGGGCCGACGCCATCTCCGACACCATCCAGTTCGTCCTCATGTGCGTTTCGCTGGCGATCGCGATTCCCATCGCGCTCAAGTGGATCGGGGGGTTCGAGTCCTTTGACCTTCTCCCGGCCGAGCATTTGAAGGCCACGGGCGGTCTGCGGGCAGGGATCATCCTCGCATGGACGGTGGGAGCGCTGACCGTCTTCGTCGAGCCGGCCTTCTACCAGCGCATCTTCGCGGCCAGGGATGCGAAGTCCGTCATCCGGGCCCTGCTCATCGGCATCCTGCTCTGGGCCGCGTACGACTGGGGCGTGACGGTCGTCGGCATGATCGGCCGCGTCGCTGTCGAGAAGCAACTGCTCAACGCCGATCTTGAGGGGCGCCAGGCGCTCATGGCCGTGTGCATGCAGACGCTGCCCCTCGGCCTGCGCGGCCTCTTCCTCGGCGGCGTGCTCGCCGCGGCGATGTCGAGCACCGACACCTACGCCCTGCTCGCCAGCGGCAACATCGTCTATGACATCTACCGCCCCCTTCGCCGCACGCCGTTGAGCGACCGGCGACTCATCTGGCTCACGCGCGCCGGCATCATTGTCGTTCTGCTGCTCGGCTCGCTTCTCTCGTTGCACTTCGATCGCATCACTGATGCGTGGGTGTTCATGAGCGGCGCGCTGGCGTCGGTTGTGCTCGTGCCGGTGCTCGGGGCGATCCTCGCGAACCCGCCGCGGCTCGCGGGCCGGCTCGGCGCCTTGTCGGGCATCGTCGTGTACGCGGCGTACCACCTCGTCGTGGCGCTCAACGGCGAGTACGACGAGGATGTGGAATCGAAGATGTGGCTCATCGGATCGTTCGAGGCGTGGCGCGAATACGCCGTGCTCTTTGCGCTGCCGACCTCGATGCTCGGATTCGCGATCGGCTGGTTGCTGGGGAGGAAGGAGCCATGATGCTTTGGGCGACCTGGCTGGCGGTGGTCATCCTCGGACCGGGCGCGATGGCGGTCTTCCTCTGGTTCCTCTTCGACCTCCGTCGCATCTGGCCGAAGCGCTGACTGCCCACAGTCTCCCCACCTGCGACTCCGGCAGTACGCTCCAATCGCCGCGCCCAGACCCGCGGAGCGTGGCCAAGAGCACTTGCCTCACCTGCTGCGCGCGGCTACTCATCCATTGAAACGAGAACTGCATGAAACGCCTCATTCCCATCGTCGCGCTTCTCTTCCTGACCGCGTGCGGCGTCAACGAGTGGGAGATGTCCTACCAGACGCTCTCCGAACAGCGAATGCCCTCGCTTCCCGCCGACGCGATCATCGACTTGGTGGACTGCTCCACGTTCGCCGACACGCTTTACATCGAAAAGGTGCGCGCGGCCGAGGAAACCGCCCGATCGCTCGGCTCCAGCCGCTTCGAGATCAACAGGGCGCGCGGCGACGGCTCAAAAATCCAGGCCGAATACCTCCCCAACCTGGAAGCCTTCGCCCGGACCATCGGCGCCGACCTCGTCCTCTTCCGCATCGTCTACGTCGACACCCAACGCGCCCGCGAACTCGAGACCTGGGACATCCCCCGCACGGATACGCATTACGTCACGACCAACATCCGCAATCCGGACGGCTCGCGCACCCGCTCGACCACCACGATCACCACAACCAACTGGGAAACGCGCCTCATCACGCGCACGGTCAACATCGACCGCTTCACCGCCTCCGCCGCATACTTTCGCCGCAACGGCCCCAGGTGATAAACGTGTTGTGAGCGGTGCGTGAACCGCATCTGTTGCGGGTTGGGCTTGGTGTGCTGCTCACTAG
>CAADHA010000152.1 GCA_900696685.1 uncultured Planctomycetota bacterium | reverse complement strand
TGGATGCACCCCACGATTCGCTCGAAAACTCGCTCATCGTGGGCGTGGGCGGACTGGAACGCGCCCGGCAGGACTCGAACCTGCAACCCTCGGTTCCGAAGACCGATGCTCTATCCAATTGAGCTACGGGCGCACGCGCAGAGATGAGGGTAGCACCGGCCTTTGGACGGGCAACCGCATCGCCCGCTGGCCTCCCTATCGTATAGACGGTATCTTTGTCGAGCGGTCCGCGGACGGGCCGCCTCGTGCACCCGTAGCTCAGCAGGATAGAGCAGCGGTTTCCTAAATCGCAGGTCGCAGGTTCGAATCCCGCCGGGTGCGCTTCAGATTCGACCCACGCCCACGATGAGGCTCCGCGAATCGTGGGGTGCGTTTCAAGAGGACACAAGAGGATTAATCTGTGAGTCAATCATTCTTCACCGCCCACCGCGCCACGCTTGACAGCGCCCTCAAGGCCATCCGCGAGCGCGCCTGCTGGAGCGCGTACCCCGAAATCCCCAGCGGAAAGGTCTACGGCGAGAGCGCCAAGGACGACGGCCAGAAGGCCTTCGAAGCGCGCCTCGACAAGCCCTTCATCCTTACCGCCCACCCCGGCGCACCCGGCGCTGTCGGGGCGGAAGCGTCGCCTTATGGCCTGTCGCTCGGGATCAGGTATCCCCGAGTGGATCTCGACTCGCTCATCGCCGCATCGGGCAAGGCGTGGGAGGGTTGGAAGCGGGCCGACGTCGAGGCGCGGATCGGCGTGTGCCTCGAAATCCTCAACCGCCTCAATCGGCGCAGTTTCGAAATGGCGCTGGCGGTGATGCACACGACGGGGCAGGGGTGGATGATGGCCTTCCAGGCCGGCGGGCCGCACGCGCAGGACCGGGGCCTCGAGGCCGTCGCGTATGCCTATGAGGAGATGACCCGCACGCCGCGGCAGGCGATCTGGTCCAAGCGCGTCGGCAAGGAAGAGACGGTGACGCTGCGCAAGACGTTCCGCATCGTGCCGCGCGGGATCGCGCTGACCATCGGCTGCTCGACCTTCCCGACGTGGAACGGCTATCCGGGGATCTTCGCCAGCCTCGCCACGGGCAACGCGGTGATCGTCAAGCCGCATCCCGGCGCGATCCTGCCGCTGGCGATTACCGTGGAGATCGCGCGCGAGGTGCTGCGTGAAGCGGGCTTTGATCCGAACGTCATTACCCTCGCGGCGGACGAAGCGAATGCTCCCATCACCAAGACCCTCGTTCAGCGGCCCGAGGTGAAGATCATCGACTACACCGGCTCCAGCGCCTTCGGCGAGTGGATCGAGCAGAACGCGAAACACGCCGTCGTCCACACCGAGAAGGCGGGCGTCAACTCCGTCATCATCGACAGCGTCGACAATCTCAAGGCCGTTACGGGCAATCTGGCCTTTACGCTCAGCCTCTACTCCGGCCAGATGTGCACGACGAGCCAGAACATCTTCATTCCGCGCGATGGCATCGAGACGACCGAAGGACACAAGTCGTTTGATGAAGTTGCCGGTGCGATCGTCAAGGCCGTCGACTGGTTCCTCAGCGAGCCCAAGCGCGCCGCCGAAGTCCTCGGCGCGATCCAGAACGAGAACACCGCCCGGCGCGTCGACGAGGCAAAGCAGCAGGGCCTGCCGGTCCTGCGCGAGTCGAAGCCGGTGGTCAACGAGGCGTTTCCCAAGGCCCGCCTGCGCAGCCCGATCATTCTCAGGGCGGAGTCGAAGGATCGCGAGAAGTTCGCGCGCGAGATGTTCGGCCCGATCGCCTACGTCATCGCGACTGCCGGCACCGATGAGAGCATCCGCCTCGCCGCGGACATCGCGCGCGAGAAGGGGGCCATCACCTGCGCGATCTACTCGACGAACCCGAAGGTCATCGAGAAGGCGGAGGAGGCGGCGATGGACGCGGGCGTGGCCCTCTCGTGCAACCTCACCGGCTCGATATGGGTGAACCAGGCGGCGGCGTTCAGCGACTTCCACGTGTCGGGCGCCAATCCGGCCGGCAACGCGACGCTCTGCGACGGCGCCTTCGTCGCCAATCGCTTCCGCATCGTGCAGAGCCGGATACCTGTGGCGGGCTGACGTCCGTTCATCGCTGCGGCAATCACGCGAGGTGATGTCCCATGCCGTGTTATGAGTTCATGGGTGTGCGGCCGGTCGTGGATGCGACGGCGTTCGTGCATCCGACGGCGTCGCTCGTCGGCGACGTGATCGTCGGGCCGGCGTGCCTCGTCGGACCCGGCGCTTCGCTGCGCGGCGACATCGGACAACTCATCCTCAAGGCCGGCTGCAACGTGCAGGACAATTGCACGTTGCACTGCTTCCCCGGCAAGAACGTCGTCGTCGAAGAGAACGGGCACATCGGCCACGGCGCCGTCCTGCACAGTTGCACAATCAGGCGCAACGCGATGGTCGGCATGCTCGCGGTCGTCATGGACGACGCGGTGATCGGCGAGGAAGCGTTCGTGGCGGCGCTCACGTTCGTGAAAGCCGGGATGATCGTCGAGCCGCGCACGCTGGTGGCCGGCATTCCCGCCAGGGTCATCCGTCGACTCTCGGATGACGAAGTGAAGTGGAAGACGCAGGGGACGGAAATCTACCAGGAAGTGGCGCGGAACTACAACGCGACGATGCGCGAAGTGGAGCCGCTGCGCGAGGTGGAAGACCAGCGTCCGCGCGTCCCGCTGCACCGGTATGCGCCGAAGCATGAGCGGAAGTGAGGCGAAGTCGCAAGCGACGTCGGGCGCGCTGGACGAACATCGAGGCAAACATTCGCGGCGTCGCTTGCGTCTTCGCATCAATCGACGAGCTCGCCGCGCGCTTCACCGCGCCGCATCGCCGAGCAGTTCACACATCGACGGATGCGGATGGATCGTCCCCGCGAGGTCGTCGAGTTCGACGCCCATCTCGACGGCGAGGGCGCCTTCGCCGATCATCTCCGCCGCGCCGGCGCCGACGATGCCCACGCCGAGGACCATTTTCGTGTCGGGGTCGTAGATGAGCTTGGTGAGTCCGTCGGCGCGGTTCATTCCGACGGCGCGGCCCGAAGCGCCCCAGGGGATCTTGGCCACCTTGTGCGCAACGCCCTGGCTGTTCGCCTGGGCCTCGGTGAGGCCGCACCACGCGATCTGCGGATCGGTGAAGGCGACGCGCGGCACGGCGCGGGCGTCAAAGGCGCTGTTCCAGCCGGCGGCGACCTCCGCGGCCACGCGGCCCTGCGCCAGGGCGCGGTCCGCAGTCCACGGCCGTCCGGTCACGTCACCCACCGCCATGATGCGCGGCTCGGTCGTGTGCATCTGCTCATCAATCTCGACGAAGCCCTCGGCGTCGATCTTCACTTTCGTGTTCTCGAGGCCGAGATCGCCCGTGTTGCCGCGCTGTCCGAGCGCGACGATGACGGCGTCGAAAGCCTGCGACTCGCTCTTGTCGCCGGAGATGAATGTGGCTTTGACTTCCTCTGCAACGACTCGCATCTCCGCGACGGTCGCACCTGGCATCACGGCCTTGAGCCGCTCGGCAAGCTGGCGCTGAAGCGGCCGAACCAGATCGGTATCCGCCGCGGGCAGGCACTGGGCCTGCTCGAAGGCGAGGGTGACCCTGCTTCCCAGCGCGGCGTAGATCGAGGCGAGTTCCACGGCTGGAGCGCCCGCGCCGATGACGAGCAGGCGCGCCGGCACGCGTTCGAGCCGCAGCGCCTGCCAGGGATCGATGATGAGGCGATTGTCGAAGGGAGCGGCCGCGTGCTCAATCGCACGTGCCCCGACGGCGAGAATCGCCCTGCGGAATCTGAAACGCGGGACCGAGCCGCCGTGGATCGAGAGGCTTCTCCCATCATCGAACGTCGCGCGGCCCGTGACGATCTCGACCCCGAGGTTCTTCGCCCGGTTCGCCAACCCCGACGCGAGCCGGTCCGTCGTCTGACTCACCCACGCGCGGACCTTGTCAAGATCGATGCGCGGCTCGCCATAGGACACGCCGAACGCTTCGGCCCGCTTGCCGATGTTGATCGTCTCCGCGATGTGCAGCAGCGTCTTGGAGGGAATGCATCCGGCGTGAAGGCAGATGCCGCCGAGGTCCTTGCGGCTGTCCACGATGACGGGATTGAGGCCGAGTTCGGCCGCGCGGAACGCGGCGCTGTAGCCACCCGGCCCGGCGCCGATGATGACCAGATTCGCCTCCTGCGTGAACTCGCCGACGACCATGCGTGTGCCTCGCGCCTTTCGGTTGGCCTCAGAGCAGCAGCCGGGCCGGATTCTCGAGCGATTCGATCACCTGCCGCATGAAGGCGACCTCATGCCCGCCATCGGCGATGCGGTGATCGAAGGAGTGGCTCAGCGGCAGGATGAGACGCGGCTGGAGGACGCCGTCAACGACCCAGGGCATGAGGCGCATGCGCCCCAGCGCGAGCACGGCACACTGGCCGGGTGGGATAATGGGCGTGCTGTAGCGGCTGCCCCCCAGCGCGCCGGGATTGGAGAGCGTGTACGTCCCGCCGCGCGTGTCGTTCACGGTGAACTTCGCCTCGCGCGCCTTGGCAGAAAGGTCAATGAGCGAGTCGGCGATCTCGATGACGCTCAGTTGATCGGTGTTTCGGATCACCGGCGTGATCAGGCCGCGCTCCGTGTGAACGCCGATCGCGATGTTGATGTAGCGGCGATACACGATCTGATCGTGCTCGGCGTCGAAGACGGCGTTGAACTCCGGATGCATCGTCAGCGCGCGGGCGACGGCGCGGATGACGAACGCAAGCATGGTGATCTTCCGTTGCCCGTTCTCCGGGGCCGGGTAGCCGCGGCGGAGGCGGTCGAGGTCGGTCACGTCCGCATCATCGCTGTCGGTGACGTGCGGGATCGTGGTCCACGACTGGACCATGTTGGCGGCGATGGTCCTTCGCGCCATTGAATTCTTCTGGCGACGGACCGGACCCCAGTTGTCATGATCCGAGGCGCCGGGAGGTTCGACTGGTTCCGCGATGGGCGCAGGGCGCGGCCCCACGATTGGAGGCGAAGACGGCAGGCGCGCGACGGAGTCGGTTGCAGCGCGAGACGGGGCAACGCTGGAAGCGGCGCGCTCCACGTCGGCGCGGGTGATGCGCCCGCCCGGGCCGCTGCCGCGAATCGTTTCGATGTCAAGATTGTGCTGGCGGGCCAGTTTGCGTACGGCAGGGGAAGCGGGCGCACGCCGAGCGGCCGGGGCGGCGACGGCGACGGCGACGCCGCCGTTGGCTGCGGCCTTGTCGGCGCCGGGTCGCACAATGGAGGCCGACAACGATGCCGCCGGACTCGAACGCTCGGTCGCGCCGAGGTTTCCCTCGCCCGATTCAGCGGGGCCGTCGGCGAACGTCACCATGACCTCTCCGACCTTGACCGCCTGCCCCTCTTTCACGTGCCACTTGGCGATCGTGCCGGAGAAGGGCGAGGGAATCTCGACCGAGGCCTTGTCCGTCTCGACCTCCATGAGCGGCTGATCTTCGCGGACGGCGTCGCCGGTCCTGGCCATGAGGCGCACAATCTGGCCTTCATGCACGCCTTCGCCGAGATCGGGGAGGATGAAATCTTTCGTTGCCATGTTCTCGTCCTGCATTCACCACAAAGGACACAAAGGCACAAAAGGGGCACGAAGCAGATCCTGAGTCTGATGCACCGAATCATTTGATCCAGTTCTTTGACGCTACCCTTGTGCCTCCTTGGTGACTTTGTGCTCTTCGTGGTAAGCGTTCTGCTTCCGATTCGAGTTCACCTCCACGACATCGTCTCCTTCACCGCCGCGACGATCGAGTCGCTGTCGGGGAGGTAGTGCTTCTCCACCTGGAAGAAGGGGAAGTGAATATCAAATCCCGTCACGCGGCGGATCGGCGCGAGCAGGTACTCGAACGCGTACTCGTTGAGACGGGCGATGATCTCGGCCGCCACGCCGCAGGTGCGCGGCCCTTCGTGCACGATGACGCAGCGGCCAGTTTTGCTCACCGATTCGACCAGCGCCGGCGTGTCCATCGGCTTGATGGAGAGGAGGTCGATCACCTCGACATCGACGCCGTGCTCCTCGACGAGATCATCGGCCGCTTCGAGGACAGGGCGCATCATGGCGCCGTAGCCGATGAGCGTGAGGTCGCCGCCGAGCCGCACGACGTGCGCCTTGCCGATCTCCATCACCTCCGGTTCTTCGCTCACTTCTTCGCGGAAGGCGCGGTAGACGGCCTTTGGCTCGTAGAAGATGACGGGGTCGGGGTCGGCAATGGCCGCGGCGAGCAGGGCGCGAGCGTTGCGCGGGCCGGAGGGGATGACGACCTTGAGGCCCGGCGTGTGGGCCCAGTAGGCTTCGCGCGACTCGCTGTGATGCTCGACGGCGCGGATGCCTCCGCCATAGGGCGCGCGCATCACCATCGAGATGGGGTAGCGGTGGCGCGTGCGGTTGCGATAGCGCGCCATGTTCTGCTCGATCTGGTCGAAGGCCTGCATCGTAAAGCCGGAGAACTGGATCTCGGCGACGGGCTTGAGGCCGTAGACCGCCATGCCGACGGCCGTGCCGACGATGGCGTTCTCGGCCAGGGGCGTGTCGATGACGCGCTCGGGTCCGAAGCGGTCGAGCAGCCCCTTGGTGACGCGGAAGACGCCGCCGTTGATGCCGACGTCCTCGCCCATGACGCAGACGCGATCGTCCGCGGCCATGGACTCGCCCAGCGCCAGGTTGAGGGCCTCGACCATCGTCAGTTGCGGCATGACTCGATCATCCTCTGTTCCGCCTCACGCCCACGATGAGGCTCTGCGAATCGTGGGGTGCATTCCCCCGCGCTCCGCTCCGTAAAACCTCCGGATCGCGGCTAACTTGTTCCGCGCTACTCCACACTCTTGCGTTTCAATCGCTCCAGGTACTCCGCTTTCTGTCCTTGCAGGTCCGCGGGAAGTTGTTCGTAGACGAAGTCGAAGATCTCCTTGGGGCGAGGCACCGCGCGCTTGCGGAACGTCTCGCGCGCCGCCAGCACTTCCTGCTCGATCTCCTCGCCGATGCGCGCGATGGCCTCATCATCGAGCACGTCGCGGGCCTTGAGGTAGTTCTCGAAGCGCCGGATCGGGCACTTGGCCTCCCACGCCTTCACCTCTTCATCCTTGCGGTAGACCTTTGGATCATCTGCAGTGGTGTGCAGGCTCATGCGGTAGGTGACGGCCTCGACGAGGTAGGGCCCGCGCCCGCTGCGGGCATGATCGATCGCGCGGCTGCAGGCGGCGATCATGCCGAGTACGTCGTTGCCGTCCACGCGCACCGCGGGCAGGCCGAAGCCCACGCCGCGTGCGGCCAGCACCGGATTGCCGCACTGCTTCTCGATCGGCGTCGAGATCGCCCAGCCGTTGCTTTCGACGATGAAGATGATCGGGGCCTTGTACACGGCCGCGAAGTTGAAGGACTCGGCCACGATGCCCTGCGAGGAGGCGCCATCGCCGAAGTTGGTCACGACGACGCCGTCATCCTTGCGGTTGCGAATCCCCATCGCCACGCCGGTGGCGACGGGCACGTGGGCGCCGATGACAATGGAGAAGGGCAGGTCGTTGACCCCCTCGGGAATGCCGAAGCCCTCGAAGTAGCCGGCCCAGAGCAGCAGAAGTTGATCCATCGACCAGCCGCGCCAGACCTGCGCGCCGATCGAGCGGTACGACGGGGCATACCAGTCGCGGCTGGTCATGGGGTAGACCTGGCCGATCTGCGTCGCTTCCTGCCCGAGGCCGGGGGCGAACGTGCCCATCTCGCCCTGCCGCTGCATGGCGAGCATGCGAAGGTCGAGACGGCGCGAGCGGACCATGCCGCGATAGATGCGGAGCAGATCGCTGTCGGAGAGGCTCGGATCGAGGTCGGCGTTGACGACATCGCCCTGCTCGTCAAGCACGCGGATCACCTCGATCGAGCCAAGGTCGATCGAGCCGTCGGCCCTGCTCTCAATGCGCACAGGATGCGTGCGGGAGGCGGCGGAGTTCGAAGTGGCGGAGCGCGGCGACATGCAGGCAGGCCCTCTCAGGGGCTGGTGAATCGTCGATGCATCCTACGCGAGCGGGTGGAGAATCGCCATTGCGTTATCACACGCGCTTGAGATGCTCGAAGGAGTTGCGGCAGGCGTCGCAGTAGTAGATCATGCGGCAGCGCGTGGGGCCGAAGGGGCTATCCTGGCGCGTCATTATCGAACCGCAGAAGGGGCAGGGCACGGCGCCGGCGACGGTGAGGGCGACTGTCGCCGCGCCCGAGCCGGCGAGTTGACCGCCGGGGTCCGGCACCGTGACGCCGTGCGCGCGGAGCGACTCGCGGCCGGCGGCGCTGATGCGATCGACGGACCACGGCGGTTCGTTCACCCACTGCACCTCAACCGACCTGACGCCCAGCAGCGCGCCGACGCGATCTTCAATGTCGCGGCGGATCATGTCCAGCGCCGGGCAGCCGACGAACGTCGGCAGGGCGACGACGCGGACCGCGCTCTGATCGCCCGAGGGCGCCACCTCGACAGACTCGATCAACCCGAGATCGACGATGCTGATGGGCATCTCCGGATCGGGGATGGTGCGCAGGACGTCCATGATGGAGCGGCGATCGATCACGCGATTCACCACGCGGCATCCGGTTCGAGGCGGTAGACCTCGCACATCTCATCGAGCATGGCGGCGAGGTGGACGGTATGCACGCCGCGCCGGCCGCCGCGATCTTCCGGATTGAAGGCGTCAAGATGCGCGCTGAGATGCGCCCGGCCGAGAACGTGCTCGATCTCCCTGCACCATTGCCCGTACATCTCCTGATCGCGGCCGGGATACAGGCCCGCGGCGACCAGTTGATCCTGCGATTCAACCGGCTCGAAGAGTTGCGGCGCAATCCGCGCCAGCGCTGCGATCGCCTGCTGAATGCGGCGGTGCGACTCCGGCGTGCCCGTGCCGAGGCGCACCATCCAGTCGTCCACGTGCTGCACGTGCGCCTGCTGCTCCGCGGCGAGGCGGCGGGCGAGGTGCGAGAGCGGCTTGTAGGCGCTGTGCGAGAATCGCTCCAGGCGAAGCACGTCGAAGTGATTGCAGAAGAGCCGCCGCGCCATGGCCGTCGCCCAGTCGAACTCGTCGGGAACTTCGACGATTGCGGCGCAGCGGTACTCGGCGCCCTTGCGGCCAAAGGCGAGTTGATCGGCGCTGCGCCCGTCGAGCGTCCCTGCGAGTTCGTAGAGGGCCGAGGCGTGCGCCATTTCGTCCTGCGCGAGGGCGGAGAAGGCGATATCTTCTTCGAGAATCGGCCCGAGGCCGGTCCACTCGCTGTTGCGGTGGCCGAGGAAGAGTTTGTCGTCCGCGGCGGCGAGGAGGAGGTTGACGAAGGGCTTGGTGAGATGTTCGGGCAGGTCGGGCATGATGGCTCTTGTGGAGTTTCCACGCTCAAGCCCGCGTTCAATGAACGTGGGCTTGGGCGCGTGCTCAGAATGATTCCTTCAGATCTTCCTTCTCATACTCGCGCAGGTCGCTCTCGTCGCGGAAGCGCGTCCACTTTTCGCGCACCTCCTTGCTGTAGCCGCGCGCGAGGCGATAGGACTGGTCGCTGAAGCGCCAGATGAGATCGCCCGTGCTCGTGGCGGCAATGGTCCGTTGCGGCACGACCCAGAGGGTGTAGTACTTCTTCGGGTCGCGGTGAATCTCCTTCGCCTTCTCGATCGCCTCGGCCGGCGAACGGGCTTCAAGCGTTTCCGCGGAGACATGCCCGGCGCCGCGCCTGGCCTGCACGAAGACCTGGTAGGCCTGCATGCCTCCGACGTCGTGGCTGGCGGGATGAATGGAGTCGGTGCCGGCGACCGTCTCGACGGGGATCGCCCAGATGCCGATGCACTCCTGGTCCTGGCCGTAGCGCTCGCGCGCGAAGATCAGGGCCATGTCGTCATCCGCGGCGTCGAGGTAGCCGGCGTAGAGAAAGGGCTGGCCGGGCTTCAACTGCGTGAAGATGACGTAGGGCGCGAGATCGCCCTCGGGCGGCGTCTCGAGGTCGCCGCTGACGACTTCAACTTCTTCGCGGAGTCTGGACATCGATCTCTCCGAAGATTCACGCGGCGGGAGGCAGCGAGGTTGACCCACAGAGAATCGCCTGGCGCACCCACCGCCCCTGCTCGTACGACAGCCGCCGCAACGCGAGACGCTTGTCGTTGCACGGCCCGTTGCCGCGGATCACGCGGAAGAACTCATCCCAGTCCGGCTGGGTGAACTCCCAGTGGCCCGTGGCGTTGTTGAGAGCGATCTTCTCGTCGGGGCGCTTGCTCGTCACATAGCCGCGATCGTCCTTCTCCACGACGTGAATTTTCAGGCCGAGATCAAGCGCTGCCGGAACGAATCGATCGACGAAGCGCTGGCGGAGATCATCGTTGGTGACGGTCTTCATGCGCCAGCGCATGGGCGGCAACTGATGCGCATTGGGCTTGTCGGGCGGGCCGAAGAACATGAGCGACGGCCCCCACCAGCGGTCGAAGGCGTCCTGTGCCATTTCCTTCTGCCCTTTCGTGCCGCTCATGAGCGTAAGGACCATGTCCTCGCCGCTCTTGAAGTGGAACGCCTCTTCCATGTTGATGCGGCGCATGGTGCGGACGTAGGGGCCGTAGCCGCCGTCGGCGAGCGTCTTCTGGTTCATGATCGCGGCCCCATCGATGAGCCACTGGATCATGGCGATGTCGCCCCAGGTGGGCGCGGGGTAGTTGAAGCAGTTGTGGTACTTCGTCTTGCCGGTGATGAGGTCGCGCAGCATCGCGTCGCGCGTCTTGCCGAGGTCCTGGGAGACGCGGTAGAGCATCTGGCCGTGACCGACCTCGTCCTGCACCTTGGCGGTGAGGGCGAGTGTGCGGCGAAGTGAAGGCGCGCGGGTGATCCACTCACCCTCCGGAAGCGCGCCGACGATCTCGCTGTTGGCGTGATGCTCGGCCATCATGAGCATGCCTTTGCGGTAGGCCGCGGGCATCCAGTCATCGGCCTCAATGAGTTGGCCGGAGTCGATCTTGGCCTGGAACTCGGCGAGGAGGCCGGGGACTTCGGGATGTTCGTGATCGACGTGAACTCCGACGTTGGCGCTGCCTGACATGGCGGATCCTTAAGAGTAGGCACTAGGCACTGGGCATTAGGCACTTGGGGGGGAAGTCACGCCCACGATGAGGCTCTGCGAATCGTGGGGTGCGTTTCGAGTCTTCGAGCGAATCGTGGGGTGGGTCGGACACGTCGACAACTCCATTCGCGGGTTCGGTCAGCAACGTGATCAGCGCTCCCCTTCGCAGAGTATTCGGGTCGCGGCGAAACGAGCGCATTTCATCCTCCTTCAATGATCGTCGCCACGCCCTGGCCGACGCCGACGCACAATGTCGCCAGACCGATTCGGGCCTTTGTCCGCTTCATCTCGTGAACGAGCGTCGTGACGAGCCTGGCGCCGGAGCATCCCAGCGGGTGACCCATGGCGATCGCGCCGCCGTTGGGATTCACGTTGGCCGCTTCGAGACCCAGCAGCCGCAGGACCGCGAGGCTCTGGGCGGCGAACGCCTCGTTCAGTTCGATGATATCGAGACCCGCCGCTGTCTTTCCGCAGCGTCGGAGCACTTTTTCCGTGGCGGGCACGGGTCCGACGCCCATGTACGCAGGATCGACGCCGGCGCTCGCGCTGGGTCCGACAAAGGCCAGCGGCCTGAGACCCAGTTGCTTGGCTCGACCCGCCTCGACGAGCAGCAGAGCCGCGGCCCCGTCGTTGATGCCGGATGAATTGCCCGCCGTCACCGTTCCCTTGTCATCTTTCGCGAAGGCCGGGCGGAGGTTGGCAAGCGCTTCGAGCGTTGTGTCCGGGCGCGGGTGCTCATCGATCTTCACCAACACCGGCGGCCCCTTGCGCTGCGGGATCTCGACGGGAATGACCTCCTCGTCCCACTTTCCCGCCTGCTGCGCCGCCGCCCATTTCTCCTGACTCCGCAATGCGAATCGATCCTGGTCGGCGCGGCTGATCTCGTACTTGCGTGCGACGTTCTCGGCCGTCTCGCCCATCGACCAGGGGTAATGCAACTTTGCGAGTTTCGGGTTCGTGAAGCGCCAGCCGATGGTGGTGTCGAAGACCTCGGGCGGCGTGCGATCCCAGGCGCTTTCGTGCTTGGCGAAGACGAAGGGTGCGCGGCTCATCGACTCGACGCCGCCGGCAATCATCACGTCGCCCGTGCCGCTCTCGATCATCCTCGAGGCGATGTTGATGGCGTCAAGGCCGGAGGAGCAGAGGCGGTTGATCGTGCAGCCGGCGACGGTTTCCGGCAGGCCTGCGAGCAGGGCGGCCATGCGCGCGACGTTGCGATTGTCTTCGCCCGCCTGGTTCGCGTCGCCGAAGTAGACTTCTTCGATGACGGCCGGGTCGATCTTCGTGCGCGCAACGACGGCGGCGATGACCAGCGCCGCGAGGTCGTCAGGCCGGACCGCGGCCAGCGCCCCGCCGTAGCGCCCGATCGGCGTGCGGACCGCGTCAATGACGGCGACTTTTCGCATGGCGGATGATAGCAAAAGTTGCGCGGGATCGAGGCGGTCAATTCTGACAGCGGGTGGCATGGCCTGGCGCTTCGCCTGGCTATGCCGAACGGGCAGGTGTGCTCGGTCGCCCTTGCCGCGAGGGCATAGCGACGCGAAGCGCGACGCCCTGCCACACCATCTGCGATTGACGCTCCATCATCCTGCGACCTCTGCCAGCGGCGAGAGGCGGTAGCGGTCGGAGCCGCTCGATGCGGCGAGGGCGGCAAGCCACTGGTCGCAGAGGTCCGGTCCGATCAACCGCATCCACTCGAAGGGGCCTCGCGGGTAGTTGACGCCGAAGCGCATCGCGGCGTCGATATCCTCGCGCCGGGCCACGCCGCGGCGGAAGGCCATCGCCGCCTGCGCGACGATGCAGACAAGAATGCGCGCGAAGATGTAGTTCTGAAGGTCCGTTCCGGGCGCCGCAGCGCCGCGCTGCGCGAAGCGGGACACGAGGTCGCGCGCGGTCTCGGTCAACTCGATCGGCCGGCGCTCGATCTCGATCGCCGGTGCCGGCGGATCGAGCGCGTAGTCGTAGCAGCCGCGCTGCGTCTTGCGGCCGAGATGACCCGCCGCGACGATTCGCTCCTGCAGCGCGCTGGGCTCGAGCAGCGCCGGCCTGCCAAGTTGCTCCCACACCGAGCGCGCCGCGGCAGTGTTGATGTCCATGCCGATGAGGTCGGCCAGTTCGAGCGGTCCCATGCGGAAGCCGCCGACCTCGCGCATCGCCGCGTCGATCTCCTCGACGCTCGCATGTCCCGCCTCGAGAATCCGGAAGGCTTCGAGGTAGTACGGCCGGGCGACGTGGTTGACGATGAAGCCGGGCGAATCGCTGGCGCGGGCGACAACCTTGCCCCACTGCTGCGCGATCTGCGCCACGCGATCGACGACCGCCGGATCGCTCCGCTCACCGGCAATCACTTCGACAAGTTTCATGATCGGCGCCGGGTTGAAGAAGTGCATCCCCACGAGGCGCTGCGGCTGGCCCACCGCCTCGCCCAGTTTCGTTACCGAGAGCGATGAGGTGTTCGTGGCGAGAATCGCGTCAGGGCGGAGGGAAGGGAGCAGTTCGCGGAAGGCGGCGGCCTTGACCTCAATCTGCTCGACGATCGCCTCGATCACGAGTTCGCAGTCGCCCAGGCAGTCGGGGCAGCGGGCGAGGCACAGGCGCGACTCGGCGTCGTTGCGCTGCTCAGGCGTGAGTCGGCCTTTCTCGGCGAGTTGATCGAGGCGGCGGGTGATGCCCACGATCGAACGCCTGGCCGCGGCTTCATCCACGTCGCGCAACTCGACCATCCAGCCGTGCATCGCGGCGACCTGCGCGATGCCTGCGCCCATCGTCCCGCCCCCGAGGATGCCGACGGTGCTGGTGTGCATGGTGAGTCCTCCGCGCGGACGGCGCGTCGGCCCGGACGCGCTCCGCTCCGGGACCATCGCGCCGCGGCTAACCAGTTCCGCGTCTCACTTGCCGGTGAAGACGGGTTTGCGTTTTTCGATGAAGGCGATCACGCCCTCATAATGGTCGGCGGTCATGCCCGCGGTCTCCTGCGCGAACGCTTCGGCGACAAGTTGTTCATCGAGGGAGCGCTCGAAACTCTTTCGCAGCAGTTGCCTGGTCAGTGCGAGGCCGCGACCGGGCAGCGAGGCGAGTCGGGCGGCGAGCGCCCTGGCCGCCGTCACAAGTTCGCCGGCGGGGACGACCTGGTTGACCAGGCCGATGCGAAGCGCTTCCTCCGCATCAACCTTGCGGCCGATGCAGCACAGTTCCATCGCCCGGCCGAGGCCGATGAGGCGAGGCAGGAAAAAGGTGCTCGCGGAATCGGGTATCAACCCGACATTAATAAACACTTCGATGAATGTCGCCTGATCCGAGGCGATGCGCAGGTCGCAGGCCAGCGCCAGGCTGCAGCCGGCCCCGGCCGCGACGCCGTTGACGGCGGCGATGGTCGGCTTGTCCAACTCCGCGATCTTCCTGATGATCGGGTCGTAGCGGCGGCGCAGGTCGTCGCCGAGGTGCGGCACGTGGCCGGGCACGTACTTCTTCTTGAGATCGCCCAGGTCCTGCCCGCTGCTGAACGCCTTGCCGGCGCCGGTGAGGATGACGACGCGCACCGCGGCGTCGCGCTCGGCCTCCTTGAGTGCCGCGAGGAGTTCCTTCGACAGCGGATCGTTGAACGCGTTGAAGACGTCGGGGCGATTGAGCGTGATGGTCGCAACGTGGCTGGCGGCATCGTACTGGATCGTCTCATACGTCGGTGCGGCGGCGGCGGTCATGTGGATCTCCCGAATGAGGCGGTGCCTTCATGTTTAGCCGCGACCCGAAGGCTCTGCGAAGGGGAGCGCGGCGCGGCTCCCGATTCAACCATACGGTACGACGAACTTCCACGCCTGCGCCTTCTTGCCCTCGCGCAACGGGTTCTCCTGCACGTACCGGATCGCCCTCACGATATCCCGCGGAGGGTTCAGGAACACCTTCCACTCGCCGCGCGTCCACATCTTCGGGGGTCGGCCGGACTTTGTGGGCAGACCGGCGAAAGGATGAAGTCCGTCTTCTGCGATCTTCCGCGTCGCTGCGCCCTTGAGCAAGTTGGCGATCGTCTCGACCTTCATGTGGTGTCGCGCAATGACCATGTGGACGTGCTCGGGCATGATTGAGCAGGCGTGGCTGGTCAAGCCGTGTCTGGTGACGGCATCGGCGAAACCGCGCGCGATCGATCGCGCCTGAATGCCGTTGAAGACCACCGGCGGGCGCTTGAGCGCGGACTCTGCGGCGAGGCGAAGGTTCCGATCGTGCGGGTCGTGCGCGAGCGACCGACGCTGCGTCGTCTTGGTGGCCGGGCCGAAGCGCCTCAGTTCCCATGCGCCGACGAAGTCGGACCACGAGCCGCGGGGGTCGTTGGGGAGCCAGAAGCCGTAGGCGGTGAGGATGAGGTGGGAGGCGAGGACCATTCGGATGATCCTGATTCCAAGCGGCGCTCTCCGGAGCGCTCCCCTGCGCAGAGCCTTCGGGTCGCGGCTAAACAGTTCCGCGCGATCGTTCTCTATCTGCCCTTGAAATCGGCCTTGCGCTTCTCGATGAAGGCGCGCATGCCTTCCTTCTGGTCCTCGGTGGCGAAGAGCATGTAGAAGAGTTTGCGTTCGTATTCGAGTCCTTCCGAGAGGGGCGTCTCGAAGGCCTTGAGGACGCCCTCCTTGGCGAAGCGGAGGGCGATGGGGCCTTTCGAGGCGATCGCGTGGGCCACCTTGACCGCCTCGGTGAAGAAGTGCTCCCTGGGAACGACGCGGCTCACCAGGCCGTGCTCAAGCGCTTCCTGCGCGGAGAGAAAGCGTCCGCTGAGGATGACGTCCATGGCGAGCGCCTTGCCGAGCGCGCGGGGGAGGCGCTGCGTGCCGCCGGCGCCGGGCATGACGCCGATGTTGATCTCCGGCTGGCCGAACTGGGCCGTCTCCGACGCCACGACGACGTCGCAGTGCATCATGAGTTCGCAACCGCCGCCGAGGCACCAGCCGCTGACGGCCGCGACGATCGGCTTCTTGACGCGCTTGATGCGCTCCCACGTGGCGAACTGGTCGCGCTCGTACATGCTGATGGCCGACTGCTCGGCCATGTCGCCGATGTCCGCCCCCGCCGCCCACGCCTTCTCGCTGCCCGAGAGGACGATGACATAGATGCCCGGATCCTTGTCGTACGCCTCCATCTGCGTCGCGAGCATTGACATGAGTTCGGGATTGAGCGCGTTGAGCACCTTGGGGCGGTTGAGGCGGATGATGGCGACGTGGCCTTCGGTCTCGGTGAGAATCAGCGGTTCTTCGTTGCTCATGTTGCCATCCGTTGCGGGCGATCAATGTGATTCACGCCTGATGAGGGCTTCCAGTTTGGTCCGCGGAAGGATGCGCTGCACCTGCCGGCCGCGCCCGACCACCTTCTCCCCATCCGGGCGGACATGATATGCGGTCACCTCGCACACCAGCGTCGTCGGATCGAGTTCGACGGCCACGGCCTCGATGCGCACCGTGCGCCCCGCCGGCGTCGGCGCGAGGTGGTCGATGCAGAGGTGCGAACCGATGCCTTCCTCATGTTCCTCGAGGTGCGGCATGAGCACCTTGCGGGCGGCGATCTCCATGTGGTGGGCCATCGACCAGGTGGAGTAGACATGATGCACCACGATGCCGTCGAATGCGGGACACATGTCTTCCGTTACCGTGATGATGACCTCGGCGCGATTGCCGATTCTCAGTCCGGGCTTCATCGGGGGAGTCTATGCTGGGACCACCCCACGATTCGCAGAGCCTCATCGTGGGCGTGGGTTGAGTTCTTACTTCATCAGCGCCGCGAGGATTTCGAGGCCGCGGGCGAGTCGCGCGTCATCGACGGCATAA
This sequence comes from uncultured Planctomycetota bacterium, assembly GCA_900696685.1. Taxonomy (GTDB): domain Bacteria; phylum Planctomycetota; class Phycisphaerae; order Phycisphaerales; family UBA5793; genus UBA5793. Next base: position 38,673 of record CAADHA010000152.1, on the reverse strand, counting down.
CTGATGCGAAAATGCGTGTCGCGCTGCGAGAAGATGTTGCCGGGGATGACGAGAACGTTGCGCTCGAGCGCCTTGCGGAAGAAGGCGTCGCCGGTAAGGCTGAGATGTTGCGGCACCCGAGGAAAGGCGTAGAACGCGCCGGCGGGGTGGGCGATCTCCGTCAGGCCGCCCAGGGCTTCGACGACCATGTCGCGCTTGCGCTCGTAGGCCGCAACGTAAGAGGACATGTCGGTTCGCAGCGCGACGACGCCGGCGTGCTGCACCATGTGCGGCGCGCAGACGAAAGAGTACTGGTTGACCTTGGTCATCTCACGGATGAGGCGGGATGGTCCGACGGCATAGCCGAGGCGCCAGCCCGTCATGCCCCACGTCTTGCTGAAGCCGCGCAACACGAGCATCTGGTTCGAGAATCGCGCCGGAGTCGGAAAGACGCCCGCCTCCCGCCCGTCGCCGTACGTGAACTCGTCGTAGATCTCGTCGCTCAGCAGCAGGACCCCGCGCGACTCGCACAGATCGACGATCTCCCGCAGTTCGTCGCTGCTCAGCACCACGCCGGAAGGATTGCCGGGCGAGTTGAGCACGACGAACTTCGTGCGGTCGGTGAGGAGCGGCTCGAGGCGCGCCGCCGTCATGCGGAAGTCGGGATAGGTGTCGCAGTAGCGCACGACCGCACCGACCATGGCCGCCACCTGGGGATAGGAGACGAAGTAGGGGTCGGGGATGATGATCTCGTCGCCTGGATCGGCAAGGGCCGTGTAGGCGAGCAGAAGGCCCGCGCTCGTGCCGTTGGTGATGAGCACGTCGCATTCGAGTCCCGGGCCGATCTCCCAGCCGAACTCACCGGAGAGTTTCAGCGCGACGGCAGCGCGAAGTTCGGCGATTCCCTGCGTGATCGTGTAGCCGTTGCGCCCGGCGCGGATGGCGTCGATGGCCGCCTGCTTGATCGGCTCGGGCACATCGAAATCGGGCTGGCCGATCGAGAAATTGACCGGATCGCGCATCTTCGACGCGAGTTCGAAGACGCGGCGGATGCCTGAAGGCTCCATCGCCTGCATCCGTTCGCTCAGGAGTGCCTCGAGGTCGATCATCGCGTGTCCGGGAGTGGTCATGGCGTCACCGGGGTGCGGCGGCGGATCAGCCGCACGCCGCATGAGGCATCATAGACTCACCGGCGTTCAGCGGTCGCCGTCCATTCGCATCAGGCCTTCGCCTGATTGCGTGGTCGGGGCCTGAAGCGAGCGTGCGGCCGCCCGCTCCTCCCGCGTGTACTCGCCCAGTGCGGCCATCTGCTCCTTCGACAGCAGGTGCGACAACTCGATGAACGCGCGGAACTTGACCAGCGGCGCCACTTCCCTGCCTTGAAACTCCTGAATTGCGATCGGCTCGAAGATCTTCTGCACGGCCTGCTTCTGTTCGGGCGTGAGTTTGAGGCGGAGCGCGAGGTCCTCAAACACGGCCGTTCCCATCGCGGCCGCGGACTGAATCGCCGATTCGGCCATCTTGCCCAGCGTCTCGACCTTGATGCGGATGAAGAGTTCGGCGGCGTTGACTTCACCGCCCGTTTCGCGCCGGATCGACTCCGCGCGCGCCTGGACGTACTCGGCGACGAGCGCACGGGCCTCACGCCGCTGGGCAAGGGTGAGGTGCGGCCCCATCTCGCGCATCAAGGTTCCCCGCGCGCGATACTCGCTCAGCGCCTCGCCGGTGCGGCGGAGCAGGATGGCGAACTCAGCCGGTTGCGCCTTCGCGTCAATCGAGCCGAACTGCGTCAAGAGGTCAAAGTTCCCGCGGATCGCCTTGCTGAAGATGGCGCTGCGCTCGATTCGCAGGCGATCGAAGATCGTGCGCTGCTCATCGGTCAGATCGAGCAGGTCGATCGCGGCGACATCTGCTTCCGTGGCGAGCACCTCCACCTCGCCGTTGAAACCGCGCCGCACGAGAGTCTTCGCTTGCGACTGCGGGGCGATCTCCACCCTCGGCCCGGCCAGAGGGTCTTGCGCCGCCGGAGCCGGGTTGGCCTGAACCAGAATGAACGCGGCGGCGAGGCTGGTGAGCGTATTCGACATGACGTGCGCTCCTGAGCACGAGGTGAAACCACCCCTGGGGCTTATACGAGTTCAGGCGGTCCGCGTTTCAATCTCGGGACCGCAGATCGGGTCAGTAGAGCGACTCGCCCGTTGTCTGGTCGAGCGCGTGCCAAAGAAGGAGAATCAGGGCGATGAGCGCGGGGAGCATGGCGAGGAGCGAGCGGCTCATCACCGATGTTACCGACTCGCGCCATTCCGCCATCCACAGCAGCAGCGGTGCGGCGGCAAGAATGATCGGCGTGCCCCAGGGCTGCGGATACTGCCAGGCGTAGAGCAGCAGACCGCAATACAGCGGCACAATCACCGCGAGCATGCCGCGCGCGGTGGAGATGCGAGGCGCGATCATGGTCACCAGTGAAACGCCGCCCAGTGCCGCCGAAAGCACGCCGGCCAGCTGCGCCAGTTTCCCGCTGCTTGCCTTGAGGAAGAAGACGCTTGCGACGGCGATGAGAAGGGAAAGTGCAAGCGGAATCGAAGGGCCTGTTCGCCGCTGCGCGAGGCGTTCGAGGAGCGTCCAGACGAGGAAGATGGAGAGCGCCTGACCTGCCGTCCACATCGCGACGACGCCGCCGGGCTGACTCGTTCGAAAGCCCTTTGAGAGCATGAACCACGAGACGCTCGTGCACAGCAGCAGGCGCAGCGCCCATCGAGCGGCCGCGGGCATGCGCAGCGACTCGAGCAGACCGATGATGATCGCGGCACAGGCGATCAGAAAGAGAAAGTCGGTTGGTTGCGCCGGAGGCAGGTTCGGCCACTTGTTGATCGCCACGTGGCCGATGAGGTAGGCGAAGCCGATGGCCGGAGCGCCGCCCCAGTGCCCGCGAATCGATTCGCGGGCCTCGCGCTTCCATGGCCGCCAGGCGATCACCATGCAGACGGCGGCGACGCCCAGGGGCATCGCCACCGCCCACACGACTTGATTGACAATGAACTCCTGCATGCGCGCTGGTCAGCGATCGGATTTGACGCCCTCGATGCCGAGGAAGATGGTGACTTCATCGCTCACGGGTCCGTCGATGCCGTAGGTCATGCCGAAGTCGCTGCGCTTGACGGTGAACTCGCAGGCGATGCCGATGCGCTTGCCGCGCGCCGTGGCGGTGCCCACGTGATCGACCATGACGGTGATGGACTTGGTCACGCCGTGCATGGTGAGATCGCCGCTGACTTCGTATCTCCTGTCTCCGGACTTCTTGGCGCCCTTGCTGACGAAGGAGATGACGGGGTAGTTGGCGGTGTCGAAGAAGTCGGGCCCGCGCAGGTGGTCGTCGCGCCCCTTGTTGGCCGTGTCCACGCTGACGGCCTTGATCTCGGCCTTGATGGAGTGGCCGGTCGGCTCATCGCCGTTCCAGCCGATCTCGCCTGTGATGTCGTTGAAGCGGCCGTAGAACCAGCTGACTCCCAGGTGCTTGACCTTGAAGACGACACTGGAGTGTACCGTGTCGATTGTGAAAACTTCGAGGTCCTGGGCGGACGCGGCCGTCGCCTGCTCTGCCGCCGGCAGGGTCAGGCCGGCGAATCCGATCGCCGACGCCGCAACCAGGGCTGCACAACCGATACGAATCATCATCTTCCTCATTGACGCAGTCCTTTCTCTTTCGTGTGAAATAGACCGGAGATTTCAAACGGGGAACTCGACGTCCGCGATTGTACTCGTGCGAGACAGCCGTGGTTCGCCTGAATGAAGGGACGGCGTTGATGTTGGGGATCGGTCAGGGGCCGGCGATCAGGCCGCTTCGACTGCTCTGGCGCGAGGCGCGAGCGGACGTCCGGCGTCCGAGTCGGATGGGGGCGCCGCGTCTGGAGCCGCGCCAACCACGTCGCGCGTGAGGCGTACGACGCCGCCGACTTCGATCAGGCCCGCCGGCCGGCCCATCTCCTCCAGCAGGCGCACGAGGTCGCCATCGCTGATAGTTTCGACGAGGGAAGGCGCGCCGTTGACTGTCGCCACGAGGGACGGCCGATCGGCGCCGATGATCTGGAAATCAACCGAGCGGCCGACAAGCGGGCGGTCGAAGACCTCAACAAGAGGCATGACGTCGCCGCCGTGCGCGGTTTCCGCGGAGTGCGGCGATCGCGAGCCGAAGTGGGCCGTGAGCCAGAGGGAAGCGCCCGCCAGCACCGCTGCGACCATGCCCGCGGACGCTCGCCGCCTCAAGCGCCGCCTGCGGTGCATCAGAACATATGCGTCGATTAACTCGGCGCGCATGGTCTGGCGACGGTACAGCGCGGACGCGGTGAAGAATTGCTCGGGCGATTCACGCATCATCGAACTGCTCCCGGGCCGAGGCCCTGATCTGCGCCAGCGATCGACCGATGCGACCGTCCACCGCGCCGGGGCGCAGACCGACGAGGCGGCCTATCTGATCGAGCGTTGCGCCCAGGCGATAGCGCAGCGCCAGCAGGCGCGAGCGGTCGCGATCGAGTTCGGCGACGCGGTCGGAGAGCCAGGCGAGGCGTTCGTCGTCGCGATCATCGGTCCGATCAGCGTCCCGGCGCCTGGCGGCATGCTCTTCTTCCCGTGCGCGGCGCCGGCGGTCGGCGCGCAACAGGTCCAGCGCGCAGCGCATCACGACGACGCGCAGCCACGCCTCAAGGGTCTTCTCGTCGTCGAACCGCTTCATTGACCGCATGATCTTGAGCATCGCCTCCTGTACAACGTCAAGGCAGAAGGACTCGTCCCGCCCGGTCGCGCCTCGCGCCATGCCGCAGAGCCGATCGAACCATTCGTCGTAGAATCGTGCAAAGGCAGACGCATCGCCGTCGGCAATGGCCTGCGTACGCGCTGACACATCGGTTCGGGTGGCAGGGTCGTCCACCTGCGGCTCCGGGGAAGAGGTATCCGGAAACTCGTGTCAGTCCGGCTCAAGGAGTCTACTCACGATCGGGCCGGCTCTTCACTTGCTCACGCAGCCGCGCCGCCTCTTCCTCGAGCGCGCGGATGATGGACTCTCGCTGCATGAGTTCGTCGCGAAGCCGGGCGACAGCCGCTTCGAGTTCGGCTGTGCGGCGCTCCATGGCCTCGGCGCGGACATTGGCGGTCTCGGCCATGCGCAGCCGCTCGACGGCTTCCTTCTCGATGACGCGGCGGTCATTCTGCGCGGCTTCCGCTCGCTCCCGAAGCGCGGCGATCTCCTCGTGCAGAGGTTTGAGAGTCTGCTCGCGCCGATGGACGCTGGAGCGGCGCAACTGGTCGATCACGCTTTCAATGATCTGGATCTGCTCAGCGTTCGCCCGCGCCAGAAGGAGAGATGTTTCCTTGTGGAAGCGGACCTGCGCCTTGTGCGAGTCAGGGCCGAGCAGTTCCAGGGCGGCGCTCACCGCCGTCGTGATGTGCTCGGCAGAGGTCCCGGAGGCGATGAGGTCAGCCACGGACCAGATGCTCGATTGCTCCGGACGGCCGGGTGACTGCACAAACCTGGCTTCCGCGATGACCTTCATCAGCGGCGCAATACCCCCTGACACTGCGCCGAGTTGACGGACCTTCAGCATGACGCTGCGTTCAGGCGATTCGGCGCGCTCGCCTTCGAGAAGCCCAACTGCCGCAAACACATCCACGCGCCGCAGCGACATCGGCGGAATGCGGACGTCCTCGACGTAAGGAGTAACCACGATGTTCGCGCGATCGCCGGTCGCCTTGCGGATCGCCTGGATGAAATCCACGGCCGTGCCGCCTCGGAAGTCGAGGTCGATCAGGTTCGGCGTCTGGATCGTTTGAGCAACCGTGGCGCCATCCTGGCTCTGGGCGCTGCAGATGCCGGCAGAGGTTCCGGCCGTCAGCACGAACGCGGCTGCGACAAGGCGAAGATTCACGGGCATGATTTGACCTCCAGAGGTGAAGTGGGTTGCCGTCGCGCCCGTCCAGAAGCAGGGCGAGTGGCGCGGCACTCTGCAGGTGAAACGCCGCCGCCGCCGCACCTTCGCGCCGGTTCGAGAATCGCCGACGGCCCGTTCGCTACGGCGGCACGTGCGCCCCGTTGGCAAACCGGCTTTTCACTCACCGGAATCAAACCTATCCTTGGCTTCTGCGGCCGACCGCTCCCGCGCCGGCCCGTTCCCCACCTGGAGGCAAGCGATGGGTCTGATGTCCGGCAAGAAGGGTCTCGTCATCGGCATCGCCAATGACCGCAGTTATGCCTGGCACATCGCCCATTCCCTCAAGGCCCACGGCGCGGAGTTGATGTTCACCAACCTGCCCGGCGAGAAGATGGAGCGCCGCGTCCGCTCGGCCATCGAGGAACTCGGCATCGCCAACGCCTGGCTGCGCCCTCTCGACGCAACCGATGACGCTGCCGTCGAGTCGGTTTTTGCCGAAGCGGCCGGGCATGCGGGCGGTCGCCTGGACTTCGTCGTCCACTCCATCGCCTTTGCCGACAAGACCTGGCTCGAAGTCGGCAGGTTCGTGGACACGCCCAAAGCAGCCTACCTCCAGGCGATGGAGGTCAGCGCCTATACGCTGCTGAGCATGGCCCGCGCCGCGAAGCCGCATATGACTCAGGGCGGCTCGATCCTCGGCATGACCTACTACGGCGCTGAGAAGGTCGTGCCCGGCTACAACGTCATGGGCGTGGCCAAGGCTGCGCTTGAGTGCACCTGCCGCTACCTCGCCGCCGAACTTGGCCGCGCCGGGAGGGGCATCCGCGTAAACACGATCTCCGGCGGGCCGCTCAAGACCCTTAGCGCCATGGGTGTGGGAGGCTTTTCAACCATGCTCGACCATGTCGCCTCCAAATCCCCCCTTGGCCGCAACATCGAGGGAGGCGAGGTCGGCGACACCGCCGTCTGGCTCCTGAGCGATCTTTCCACGGGCGTCACCGGCCAGACGATCTACGGCGACGCGGGCTACTGCACGATGGGGATGTGAGGACGGACGCATTGGGGCGGTGAGGGATCCGCAGGAGTTGGCCGGGCGTGCAATCGCCTGGCCTCTTCACGGGCCTATGCTCAGCGCACTCGGCGGCCAGACATCGAGGCGGGGCCTGCTGATTCGTGGTCGCCCGGCGGCGAGGGGATGGCTTTCATGCGGATACCGTCGAAGTTCGAGCGCGTGCTGTGGTACACCTTGTGGGGGCGCAACCCGCTGACGCTTGCGCTGGTCGGCCTTCTGCCGCACGGCCGGGTCGATCGGCCGATCTTCATACTCGGCTCGCCGCGCTCGGGCACGAGCGTCTTCAGCCGCCTTTTCGGTGCGCATCGTGAACTGGCGAACTGGTCCGAGGGGCACTTTCTCTTCGACCCGCACTACCGCCGCCAGACCAATGAGCACCGCTGGACCGAGGCGGACGCGACGCCCTTCGGATCGCGTCGGGTGCGCTCCAACGTCTACTGGTACACGCGCTACATCGCGCTGAGGCAGCGCCTGCCCGCTCACCGCTTCACCAACAAACTGCCGCGCAACACGTTGCGCGTACCCTGGCTGCTGTCGATCTTTCCCGACGCCCTGTTTGTGCACATCATCCGCGACGGCCGCGCGGTCGTGCGCTCGATGATCCGTGTGATGGAGAAGCAGGGCAAGCAGGATCGGACGCTGGCGGACTTCGCGCGCCCGCCGGGCTGGCAGGAGTACTACAGGGCTGACCCGTACGAAGCGCATGCTCGCCAGTGGGCCGGCATCGAAGAAGTGGTCCAGGCCGACCTCGCCGGCCTCGATCCGCAGCGCATCTTCCGTGTCAAGTACGAGGAGTTCATCGTCGAGACGCGCGAGATCATGCGGCGCCTGTGCCGGCAGTTCGGCCTCGCCGCCGATGACAAGGCCGTGTCGTGCTACCCGGTTCACCTTGAGAACCGAAACGTGAAATGGCCGACGGAGTGCACGCCGCAGCAGATCGAGACGATGCGGCCCTGGGTGACGCCGCTGCTCATTCGCTACGGCTACGAGACGCGCCCCGATTGGCCGAATCCCGGCCTCGCGGCGTTGCGCGGCGGCGTGCCGGCGTCCGCGGCGACCTGAAATCGAGCGCTTGTGGGATGCGTTCAGTATCCGCAGTGCTTCAAGAGCGGGCCTTCAGCTGCAATGAGCGCTTGAGGGCCGGCGGGAAGTTCAGGAGGCACACGCGCTTCTTGACGCCGTTCTCCCGGTCGAACTCGGTGAGCACACGGCCGATGTCGCCGAGGCGCCGGCGGTCCTGCTTCTTCTTGAAGGGCCGGGCAATGCGTCGAATCCCCGCGTACTCGAAGAAACTCAGGTGCCCGCCGGGCGCCAAGAGGCCCTTCATCCGCGCGAGAATCTCGCGGACCTCCTGCGGCTCAAAGTTGTTCAGCGGCAACGAGGAGACGATGAAGCCGTAGCTTCCTTCGAGCGCTGCCGTCTGGATCGGGTCGATGAACATGCGGATCGTTGCACCGGGCACTCGCTTCCGCGCCGGTCCCAGGAATCTCCTGTCAAGGTTTCGAGCGAAGTCGGCGTTGATCTCGACGACGTCAAAGACATCGCCGTCGCCGAGGCAGGCGACAATCTGCTCGGTCATCGGACCGGCGCCGGGACCGACCTCGAGGATGCGCCGCGGCGGGAGTGCTTCGCGGCACTCCCTCGTCATCAGGCGCGCAAAGGTGGGAGTGCTGGGAACCGGCGTGCCGGTATGGTAATAGTCCTTCAGGGCGACTCTGATGTGCGTAAACAACGCGATGCCCCTTGCGTTGAAGTGTGGGCCGCATGGGCCGAGGCAGAGGCGGCAGAACCAAAGGGCAGGAAGGCGGGCAAACGGCCGGTAGTATAGTCGCCCGCCCCTGAGGGTCATTCGGAGCGCCTGCCATGCCGTTGCACGACCAGACACTCGAATCCCTCCTCGAGGCCATCGCTGCCCGCACCCCGACGCCCGGCGGCGGCGCCGTCGCCTCCATTGTCGGCTCCCTTGGCGCGGCGCTCGGACGCATGGCCCTGGCCTACTCCATAAACCGCCGGTCCAGCGACGATCAGAGGCGCGACATTCAGGGCGCGATCGACCACGTGGTGGCCCTCGGCCGCCAGATGCTCGACCTCGCTCAACAGGACGCCATCGCTTATGCCGAGGTCGATCGCTTGCAGAGGCTCACGCCCGACGATCCGCAACGCGTGCTGCGGTGGGATGCGGCCGTGCGAGCGGCCATCGATGCACCCATGTCGGTGGTTGAAGCCTCCTGCGGCCTGGCTGGGCTGCTGTGCGACACCGCTGAGCAGTGCGCGCGGGGACTGCTCAGCGATCTGGCAATCGCCGCGATCCTTGCCGATGCCGCCGCACGAAGCGCCGCGTGGAACGTCCGCGTCAACCTTCCTCTGCTGACGGCCGCGAGGGAGCGGGACCGACTGGCTTCCCGGTTGACCGATCGGGTGGCGCTCGCCGCTGCGGGCTCGTACCGGGCGGAAGCGGTGTGCCGGCGTCGGCTGGCGTGAGCCGGGCGATGCAGTTTCCTGAACCTGCTGAGTCGCCGCAGCCGATCATGCTGGCGTGACTGACTGCTATGACACATCTTCGCCGCGGCCACAGACGCCGCGCCCATCACACAGGCCCTGGCTGATGGTCCACTTCCGCTGCTGCCATGCCTACGGCCGGCTCTATCGCAACCGCGCCCAGACCCTCTACAGCGGGTGTTGTCCGCGCTGCGGGGCGCGGGTCAGCGCGCGCATCGGCCCCGGGGGCACGGCCCGCCGCATGTTTGAAGCGCAGTAAGCGAGCCGAGTGCTCACGCCGGAGTGATGGCGCTGCGATGCCTCGGATCGAGAAGATCGGCAAGCCGCAAGCGGCGTCTCCCGCCCCGTCTACCATTCCCGCATGACCAGATTCTCCGCGCGTCCCTCCTACGACGTCGCCCGCGCCACGGGGCGTTGCGCTTCGACCGGCGCGGTCATCGCACCGGGCGAAACGTACATTGCCACGCTCTGCGAACGAGAGAGCGATGACGGTTTCGATCGCCTGGATTACTCGATGCAGGCATGGGAGCGCGGCGATCGCCCTCAGCGCCTCTTCTCCTCCTGGCGGGCCGTGATGCCCGAACCCAGTCGCCGGGCCGGCGCGTTCGTCGATGACGAAGTGCTGCTGAATCTGTTTCATCGACTCGCGGACGATCCGCAGCCCCAGCGCATCGCCTACCGCTTCGTCCTCGCGCTCATCCTCCTTCGCAAGCGTCTCCTGAAGCATGACTCGACGCAGAATCGCGGCGAACAGGTCGTGTGGTTGATGCGGCTCAGGGGAGAGCCGCCCGAAACGCCGCCGATCGAAGTGGCCGATCCTCGACTCACTTCAGAGCAGGTGCGAGAGGTTTCCGATCAACTCGGTGAAGTGCTTCGGGGTGAGTTGTGAAGCGCAAGGCTCGCGCCGCCGCCGGTGTGGCGATGTTTCTTGCCCTTGCGGCGGTCGGCGGCTGCCGATCCGGCCAACCGGGTTCGCCGACCAGCGGGCCGCCCATGGGCGATCCGCCCTCCTGGAGCGAACTCGCTGATCACCAGAACACCCGCGTCGCCGACGTGGCGGGCTTCTACGCCGCGGCCAGCGTCGAAGTCACCTGGACCGACGAGGCGGGTCAACTCCAGCGCGAGATCGGCGAGGGCAACCTGATCTTCACGCGCCCCGACCAGGTCGCACTCACCTTCGAGAAACTCGGCAAGTCCTATCTCTGGCTCGGCGGCGGGCCGGAACGGTCCTGGATGCTCTGGGGGGGGGACATCTCGCGCGCCTACCTCGCCCGCAATGAGAATATCTTTGACCCGCGGTGCGAAGAGTTCCCCATTCCGATGCTCCCGGCGGAACTGATCGATCTCTACGGCGTCTTCAGTCTGCCCGCCGAACCAGGCGCGCCGGTGCGGGGCGATGAAGGGCGGTCCGCCTGGATCGTGACCGTGCCGGGGCGATGGTGCCATCGCCGCGTCTGGCTCGACGCCCTCTCCTTCCGGCCGATCCGGGTCGAGTTGTTTGATGCGGCTTCGGGCCGCGTCTGGGCAAGCAGCGAACTGTCGGAGTATCGCGCCATGTCAATCCGCGGCATCGCGCCGGGGAGGTTTCCGCTGATGCCGACGCGAGTGGAAGTCCGCGCCGGCGGCGAGCAGCGCCTCCAGGGATCTGTGCGCCTGACGCTCTCCAATCCCGCGGACGTGGCGCCGGGACACACTCGCATCAACCCGGCGCTCTTTGACTTCGACGCCATCGCTCGCAGCATGAGACCGCGCGAAGTGATCGTCCTCGATGCCGCGTGCGAGCGCCCGGCCATGTCGGACCGACCCTGACGGGCTCGAACCCCCGGCTATGATCGGAGCGATCATGCTCGTGGGAGCTTCCGATTTGAAGAGCCTGGTGCGAACAGTCCGGCCGGACCTGTGTCTCCTGGTGGCGGCGCTGGCGCTGATGTGCGGCCTGTGCAGCGCGGCGGAGGGCGCGGGCGCACGTACCCCCGCCGACAGTCGCGTCGTCGAGCCGGTGGCCGCAAGCGACGGGAATCACCTGTGGTTCTTCGAGTCGGCGTCCGTGGGGGATTCGCGGCGAGTGCTGGTCCTGCATAATGGCCCGTTCCACGCTCCGTCCGAGGCATGGCAGGCGTCGCTGACCGAGGATCTGCCGGAGGCCGTGCTTGCCGTCGATGCGAGACTCTTTTGCTTTTTCCGGGGACGGCGCACTCCCGACGGCGGTTTCATAAACCGGCCCGTCTCAACCTTGCGCGCGGAGTCCTGGGATCGATCGGCGCACAAGTGGGACTACAACCCGTCGCCGAGGGCAAGGACCGTCGCCGACCTTCCCGGCGCAGGGGTCATCTGCGGCGTCGTGGCCGACGGGCGCGATCCGCTGGTTCTGCTGGCCCCGTTTCGGCCCGCAACCGATCCGGACGGGCAGCCGGCCGAGGAGGCAGCCGACAGGCCCTTGCTCAAGCGCCTGCGCCTCGGGCAATGGCAGGACGTTGATCTGCCCGAGGATGCGAGAGCGCGGGCAGGGTTTTACCTGCTTCCCGGCACGCGTCCCATTCTCCTCACCGCGACCGACGAAGCAAGCGAGTGCATTGCCTGGACTCTTGAAGAGGATGACAGATGGACCTCGCAGCCCTCGGCGATCGACCTGGATCGCATTGCCGGCGCCGCACTTCATGACGGGCAGACGTTCATCGCGATGCATGACGCCGCGTCGCGGCGCACGGATGTCGTGCTCCTCCGCCATGGGCGCACGTACCCGATCGTGCAGGCCGTGCCGACGGGGCGCGACCTGACGCTCGTTTCGCTTCGCGGAGAGTTGGCGCTGGTGGAGGCGACGGCCGATCGCGGCGGTGTCCGGCTCAGGGCCATTGACGTTGCCGCCGGCACGATGGGCGAAGTCACCGAACTTCGCCGTCGCCTGCGGCCCGCGCTTGAGGATTTCAGCCTCCTCATTCTCGTCGGGGCCCTGCTCGTGGCAATGCTGCTGATGTTCCTCTTCCGACCCGGCGATCCGTCTCGCGTCACGGTGCAGATGCCTCGCGGGATGCAGGTCGCCGAACCGCGGCGCCGGTTCGTCGCCCTGCTCATCGATCTCCTTCCCGCGGCGATACTGAGCAGCCTCATCCTCCGCATTCCGCTGCTCGACGTTTTCAGCCTCTCGCGCCTGCCCATGCGCGCCCAGCACCTCGAGGACATGGCGCCCATGCTGCTCATGCTCGTGATCTGTGCCGCCCACAGCACGTTGTGCGAGTTGCTCTGGGGGCGAACGCTCGGCAAGGTGATGATGGACTGCTCGGTCCGGGGGATCGACGGGCGCGTGGCGCCGCCGCTGGCCATCCTCGTGCGCAACGCAATGAAACTCATCGCCCTGCTTGTCCCCGTGCTGTTTCTCTTTGTCTATCTCAACCAGTACCGTCAGAGCCTCGGCGATCTCACGGCCCGCACAATGGTGCTCACGACCACCGAGGACCAGGCCCCCCCGGAAGCCCCGTCGGACGACGAGCGCTGAGTACACGACCTCTCCGCGTGCTCAGCGGCCCGCGATCTCATCGACCGCTTCGGCGAGGGTGTCGATCGCGGCCGTCAGTTGCCGGTCGGAAAGGTAAGGCGCCGGCCCGAGGCGCAGCACGCCGTCGCGGTGATCCGTGAACATGCCGCGTGCGCGAAGCGCTGCACAGAGGTCGCCGGCATACGGCGAGTCGAGCGCAAGAAAGCCGCCCAGGCGCTGGAGGGGAATCGACCGGTCGCGCGAGATGATCGCCGGATCGGCATCGAGCGCGTCAAACTTCTCGGCGAGCAGGCCCACCTGGTGCTGGCTCACCTCGCGCAGAAGTCGCGGCGTCAGGCCACGCTCATCGAAGAACTCGAGCACGCGCGCGGCGCGATAGTGGCTCGTCGGGTCGTAGGTCGCGCCGGCAAAGCGGCCGCCCCCCTCGGCGTACTTCACCCCGCCGGGACGCCGCGGGTCGGCGATCGCGTCGAACTCGGCGAACCACCCGGTGATAACGGGGCGCAGGGTGCAGTGAGGAGGGATGCGCAGAAAGCAGTTGCCCTCGCCGCACTGGAGGTACTTGTACCCGCCCCCGACGATGAAGGCGCGTTCGAGACCTTCGAGAAGCGAAGATGCAAGGGGGGAACGGGCGCCGGCGGAATCCACTCGCTCCTCAGCGCCGTCGTAGTGTTCAAGCGCATCGACGACGTTCACGCTGTGGTACATGTCAATCAGCAGCGCGGCGCCGGACCGCTCGCATTCAAGCGCCACGTCATGCAGACCGGAAACAATCTGCCCCGTGCGGTAGAGCACGTGCGAGACCATGACGAGCGACGTGCGGTCGTCGATCCGCTCGACCATGCGCCACGCGATGTCGGCGCTCGGCTTGCTCGGGACCTTCACGATATCGAGCACCCGCTCTTCTGCGAGACGGTCGAACTGGCGCCGTGCGCTGTGGTACTCCCCGTCTGTCGTGACGATGCGCGGCCGGTCGCGCAGGGGAAGGGCGGAGATGAGGCGCACGACGAGTTCATGCGTGTTCGACCCGAAGGCGTAGTGGCCGTCGCGGTCTCCGAGGCGCTCCATGAGGCCGCGCTGGTAGCGGTCGCGCTTCGCGAACGCGCGGGGCCACTTGTCGTCGACGTGCGTGGCCGCATCCTCCCACGCTTCGATCTGCCCCTCCCGCGAACAGTCCGGCCACGCCTGGTGCGAGTGGCCCGTGAGCAGCAGCCGGTTGGCGACGTCGAATCGCGCGTAGTGCGGCGCCAGCGCGTTGTCTTCGTCGTACAGATCAGCGGGAGAGAGCAAAGGCGCCACGGGCGTCAGGGCACTCCCGACTTCCGCCTGCGTTTTCGCGCCGTCGAGTTCGCGATTGTGCTTCATCTCGCTTCTCAAAGGTGAATCCGTATCGCCCACAGGTCGGGAAAGAGCGGGCAAAAGAGCGTCTGGCGCAGGTACTCCGCCCCCGCGCTCCCGCCCGTGCCCGGCTTGGCCCCGATCGTGCGCTCGACCATCTTGACGTGCCGGTAGCGCCACTCCTGCAATCCTTCATCGAGATCGACGAGGCGCTCGCAGACCTGGGCGCAGATCGGATGCTCACGATAGACCCGCACGAGCACCTCCTGCAGGCGCTCCGAAGGCTCCCAACGCCGCGTCACATCGCGGCTGAGCAGTTGGCGCGGCACGTCGAAGCCGTTGAGCGAGAGGAACTTCAGGAACGAATCGAAGAGCGTCGGTTCCTTCATGCGCCGCTCCAGCCTTGCCCGCGCTGCGCTGCCTTCCGGATGCGCCGCGATCGCCGACGCCTGCCGGTGTCCGAGCACAAACTCCACCTCACGGAACTGCGCCGACTGGAATCCGCTGGCGCTTTCGAGCCGCCCGCGGAAGGAACTGAACGAGAGGGGGGTCATCGTTTCGAGGATGTCCACTTGCGCCACGAGCGTCTTGAGGATTGTCAGAATGCGCTTGAAGGTATGCAGCGAACCGGGGGTATCGTTGCCCTCAAGTGTCGTACGCAGGTGGTCGAGTTCGTGGAGCACCTGCTTGAACCAGAGTTCGTAAACCTGGTGAATAATGATGAAGAGCATCTCGTCGTGCTCGGCCCGGCCGTCGGGGTCCGTCGATCGACACTGCTGGCATGACAGGAGTTCGTTGATCTTCAGGTAGTTCGAGTAGGTGACGGCGGCGCTGGTCATTCATCCTCCCCCTGCGGCGTTGGCTCCTGAAGGCCCCGGCGCTCCCGTGCCGGGGTATTCACGTGCGGCCTACGATGATCCTGCCATGATCAACAAAGTCTATCCGAGCCCGCAGGCCGCGCTCGACGGGCTGATCCGCGACGGGATCACGCTGATGGTCGGCGGTTTCGGCCTGTGCGGAATCCCGGAGAAACTCATCCTCGCCCTGCGCGACAGCGGTGCGAAAAACCTCACCGCCATCTCCAACAACGCCGGCGTCGACGACTGGGGCCTGGGGCTGCTCCTCCAGACGCGGCAGATCCGCAAGATGGTCTCGACCTACGTCGGCGAGAACGACGAGTTCGCCCGCCAGTTCCTCTCGGGCGAACTCGAGATCGAGTTCGTCCCGCAGGGGACGTTTGCCGAGCGCATCCGCGCCGGCGGGGCCGGCATCCCGGCGTTCTTCACCCGCACCGCCGTGGGCACGCCGCTCGCCGAGGGCAAGGAGCACCACGACTTCGAGGGGCACACCTACGTCATGGAGCGCTGGCTCAAGGCGGATGTGTCCCTCGTCAAAGCGTGGAAGGCGGACACCGTCGGCAACCTCGTCTACCGCAAGACGGCCCGCAACTTCAACCCCATGATGGCCATGGCCGGCCGCGTCACCGTTGCCGAGGTTGAGGAGATCGTCCCCGCGGGATACATCGATCCCGACTCTGTCCACACGCCGGGCATCTTTGTCGATCGGATCGTCAGGACGGTCAGCGTGAAGCGCATCGAGCAGCGCACGACGACGCCGCGCGCGTAACCTGCATACAGCCCGAAGCCCACGTTCAGTGAACGTGGGCTTCGGCGCCCGACATTGAAGATTCGGAGCATCCCATGCCCCTCACGAGAGATCAGATCACCAGGCGCGCCGCGCAGGAACTCCGCGACGGCTTCTACGTCAACCTCGGCATCGGCATGCCGACGCTCGTCGCCAACCACGTGCCCGCAGGGATGCAGGTGTGGCTCCAGTCAGAAAACGGTCTGCTCGGAATGGGCCGATTCCCCTACGACGATGAGGTGGACGCCGACCTCATCAACGCCGGCAAGCAGACGGTGACAGCCGTTCCCGGCGCCTCGTTCTTCGACGGCGCGACGTCGTTCGCGATGATCCGAGGCGGGCACATCGACATGGCCATCCTCGGCGCCATGGAGATCAGCGAGGAAGGGGACATCGCCAACTGGATGGTTCCCGGCAAGATGGTCAAGGGAGTCGGCGGGGCGATGGACCTCGTCGCCGGCGTCAAGCGCGTCGTCGTCACGATGGAGCACACGACCAAGAAGGGCGAGCCCAAGATCATCAAATCCTGCACTCTGCCCCTCACGGGCAAGGCGTGCATCGACATGATCATCACCGAGTTGTGCGTCATGCACATGCGCGAGAACCAGGGCCGGAGACGATTCGAGGTCACTGAACTCGCCCCCGGCGTGACGCGGCAGGATGTCGAGCGCGCCACAGCGGCAGAAATCTGGTGGTCGCCCGACCTCAAGGCCATTGAAGCCTGATGATCTGACGCCCCTTCGCGTCGTGCAGGCTCCGTTGTTATCGGAGTCGATCTTGCGGCAGGGCCGGGCCCCGGGGCGTGAGGATAGCGGATCGTTCACGATCGCGCGGTTCGTATCATGCTCCCTTGTACACGGCACAGCGGCCGGCGCTCACGGGCGTGGCGCTGGCGACCGATTGCTCGCAGTGGACCCCGACGGTGCCCCCGTTGCGGCGCTCTGCCGCAGCACACACCGCGCTCGCTCCAAAGGCAGGTGCACCGGTGCTCATCCAACCTTCCGCGTCAGGCGCCCGCCGCGCCTTTACACTCATCGAACTCATTGCCGTGATCGTCGTGCTTGCGATTCTTTCGGGCGTTGCCTTGCCGCGCTTCTTTGACTACTCGGCCAAGGCGAAGGAGGCGGCGTGCCGGAATGCGCTGGGCAATGTGCGCGCCGCTCTGTCCGGGTTCTACAGCAACGCATACGAAACTGGATCGCCCCTCTACCCGACGATCGCCCAACTGCGCACGATCGGCACGGTTCTCGGCGATGCAATCCCTGAGAATCCCTACAACGGCGACAGCCGCCTGCTCGCCGCGACTTGGGAGGTCGGAAATCCGCCCGTTTCGGGGAACCGCGGCTGGTGCTACGACGAAGCGACTGGCAGATTCTGGGCCAACAGCGACACGGTTGGCGAGAACACCTGGTGAACCATGACGCCTCGCGCGGAAACGAATCCCCGCCGCCGATGCTTCCTGCGCATCAACGGCTTCACGCTGACTGAACTGACCGTCCTGGTGGTTGTGCTGGCGGTCATCAGCGTCTTCGCTGCTGCCGCCCTGACCAACCTGGGCGCGACGCGCCAGGCAGCGGCGGCGGCGGCGCGCCTCGCGCGCGATCTGCAACTGGCGCGGCAGCGGTCGGTGGCGCAGGGCGTGCGGACGTGGGTGGTTCTCGACGGGGCCGCGCAGCAGTACGCGCTCTTCGTCGAGGATGTCGCGGCGCCCGGCCGCACGCGCCGCGTGCCCATGATCGACGACGCGACGGGTCGCGCCATGGTCGTTCGCTTCGGACGTGCCGAGTGGCGCGGCGCGGCGATCGAGAGCATCAGCGTCGGCGGAGGTTCGGAGGTCGGATTCGACACCCGCGGCCGCCCCATCACCGTTGACGAGCGCCCGCTCAGCGACGACGCCACGATCACCATCTCGGGCGGGCACGTCATCAGAATTACCGCGCGCACGGGCGTGATTCAGCGCGTGCAGTAGAGTCACTCCGCGCGTAGCTGGGGCCGGCCGGGATTCGACCAGTCGAGGTGAAAGAACGCGCCGCGAGGCTGGTCGATGCGCTCATAGGTATGCGAGCCGAAGTAATCGCGCTGGGCCTGGAGGAGGTTGGCGGGGAGGCGGGCGGATCGGTAACTGTCGTAGTACGCGAGAGCGGACATGAAGGCCGGGCAGGGCACGCCGGCCAGGGCCGCAACTGAAACCACGCGCCGCCAGGCGTCCTGCGCCTCCTTCATCTGCCGCCGGAACGTGCGGTCGAGCAGCAGGTTCGCGAGGTCGGGTTTCTCCGCATAGGCCGCCGCGATGCGCTGGAGGAAGCGCGCACGGATGATGCATCCGCCGCGCCAGATTCGCGCGATCGTGGCGAAGTCCAGCGTCCAGCCGTACTCCTTCTGCGCCTCGCGCATCAGTTGGAACCCCTGCGCATAGGCACAGACCTTGGAGCAATAGAGCGCCTGGCGTATTGCTTCGATGATTTTCTCGCGCGGGCCGAGGGCCCGCCGGGTGAGCGGAGCCGGCCCCTTGAGGAGTTTCGCCGCCGCGAGGCGTTCGTCCTTGAGGGCGCTGATAATGCGCGCAAAGACCGCTTCGGCGATCGTCGGCGCCGCCACGCCCGTGTCCAGCGCGTTGACGCTCGTCCACTTGCCCGTGCCCTTCTGGCCCGCGGCATCAAGGATCGAATCGACGAGATATCTGCCGCGCCGCGCGGGGTCCTTCTGGCGGAGGACGTCGGCGGAGATTTCGACGAGGTAACTGTCGAGAACGCCCTTGTTCCACTCAGCGAAGACGTCGCCGATCTCGGGTGGCTCGAGGTTCAGCAGTGTGCGCAGCAGCCAGTACGCCTCGCCGATGAGTTGCATGTCGGCATACTCGATGCCGTTGTGCACCATCTTCACGTAGTGGCCGGAACCGTTGGGCCCGATCCAGGCGGCGCAGGGCTCCCCGCCCTTGACGGGTTTGCCGGGCGCGGCGCCTTCGATGGGTCGGCCGGTCCTGGGATCGACTTTCGCCGCGATCGCTTCCCAGATCGGCCTGAGGCGCTGCCAACTGCCGGCATCGCCCCCGGCCATGAGTGACGGCCCGAACCGGGCCCCCTCCGACCCGCCGCTTACTCCGGAGCCGAAGAACCTGAGCCGGTCGGCGTACTCTCGCTCGCGCCGGATCGTGTCCGTCCAGAGCGAATTGCCGGCGTCCACGACGAGGTCGTCGCGCGCCAGGCCCGCGTCGATGAGTTGCTGCGTGATCGCGTCCACCGGCTTGCCGGCGGGGACGAGCAGCACCGCGATGCGCGGGGGCCTGAGTGCCGCGACGAACTCGCCCGGCGTGCGGCACGCGGTCAGGCCGCCGGGCGTCGCCGGATTTGCGGCGATGAACTCATCGGTGACGGAAGTCGTGCGGTTGTAGACCGCGACGTGGAAGCCGTGGTCCGCCATGTTGAGCACGAGGTTGCGCCCCATTGTGCCCAGGCCGATCAGCCCGATGTCCGCCCGCTCTTCGATCATGTGCGACTGCTCCACCCTGCGGCGCCCGGGCGCCGGAGCGGGAGTGTAGCAGCGCGCCGCAGCGCGAAGCGATGAAACGCGCCGCAGCGGAAGCAAAGGCGCGAGCGGATGTCGGGAACGTCCGATCCCCGCTTGATACTTCGCATCTGGCGCCGCGCCGCGGTCTACTCCTCTTTGCGCTCCTGTGACTCGATCGTCTGAGGCAGTCTTCGCGCCCAGTTGCGGATCAGCGTGCGGTAACGAGCGGGAATCGCCTCCTCGTTGAGGGCGCGTTCGATCGCCTGCGCCGCCTCCCGGACCTGCCGGGCCGCCATGGGCTGCCGGTCAATCTCGCCTTGCGGGCGCGACTCCTCCGGGCCGTACATTTCCGCGATCACGCGGTCGTTCACGCCCTCGTCGCGGTTCACGAGGTCCACCTCATCCGTCTCAAAGTCAAACGGAGGCGAATCGATCGCCTGCGTCGGCAAGGATCGATTGGAAGACAGGCCGGGCGACATGTCCCCCGGGCCGCCGCCCTCCATCTCTCGCGCCTTCTGCGCCGCCCACCTGGCGATCTCCTCACGTTCCTGCGGCGACATCTGCTCGAGCAGTTCCTTCGCCGCGTCGCGCATCTCCTGCGAGATCTCCTGGTCCCGGTCGGCGAAGCGGCCGCTGCGATCGATTTCCTCGAGAATCTCGCGGACGTTGCGAGCGCGGTCTCCGATGGTCGGCGGCGGCTGGGGCGGCTGCTCTCCTGGCCCCTCCGTCTCCGCCTGCTCGCCACCCGGCCCGGCCGGATTCGGCGTCTTCTCACCATCACCGCCGCGCGGCGTCGCGCGCATCGCCTCTTCGCCTGAGGGGGGGGGCTGACCGGGTTGAGGCGCTGCGCCCTGCTCCGCAATGGGCGATCCTTCGGGCTTGTCTGCTCCCGCAGGCGCAGCATCGGGGCGAGGCTTCACGTCGGGCTTCTCGCCCGGCCGCTCGACGGGCTTCGCCCCCTGCTGCCGCCCCGGCGCAGCGCCCGGCTGTTCACGCGGGACCGGGCCGCCTTCGGGCTTCTCCCCCGGCGCCGGACGCGTCTCGTCGCCTCGCGGCGGAGTTCCCTCGCCTGAGCGAGGGTCGGCGACATCCTGCGCATTGCGGACGCCCTGGCCGTCAACCTCGCCCTGCGCATTCTCGCTTGCCGCCCTGCGCTCCTCCTGCGCCGGCGGCGACTGGACCGTTTCCGCGAGGTCGCGCACGCGCTGCGCCGCATCCTCGATCTGACGCCGCGCCCGGTCTTCGGCCGCGCGCTCTCGCAGGTTACGTTCAATCTGCTCGGCCATCTGCTGGGCATCGATCGGGTCGCGTCCCTGCTCCCGAAGCGTGCGGCGGATCTCATCGAGGCTCGGCGGACGTTCGAGCCACTTCTCGATCTGCTGCTCGCTCACTTCAGCGTCGGCGGGCATCGCGCGCGGCGGTCGATCTTCCGCGCGGTCCTCGCGCGGCCGGGCGACGCTTTCCATCTGCCCGGCCGCGTCGCGCAGGGCCTGGGCGACCGCTTCGCGCTCTTCCTGCGGCGCATCGTGCAGCCGCTGCTCAAGGGAATCGAGCCACTCGGCCGCCGCGTTCAGATCGCCTTCGCGCAGCGACTGCATGAATTCGTCCGCCTGCCCCGGTTCGATCGGCCTCGGCAGACGGCCCAGGCGTTCGACGGCCTGCCGCTGCGCTTCGCGCGCCAGGGCCACATCGCGCTCCAGTCGCTCGGCCAGTTCGATCGCCTCGCGCGCCGCGTGCGAAAACTCGGCATCACTCTCACGCCCACGTTGAGTCTTCGAATCGTGGGGTGCGCCTGATTCTCGCGGCGCCGTGGAGAACTGCTCCGCGAGGCGGTCGAGCGTGTTCAGCGCCTGCCGCGCCGCTTCCGACTGGTGCTCGGGCGCGATCGCGTCATTCCCGGGCAGGTCGGCGCGCAACTCGTCGGCGCGCCTTCGCAGCGAGTCCGCGGCCTGCTGCCGCGCCGCTTCGACGGCTGCGATCTCCGCGGCCCGCCGCGGCCGGGCGAAGACATTGCGCGGCTCGACGAGCCAGAGCAGCGCTGCGCACGCCGCGAGGCACAGTCCCGCAGCGCCCCAGGAAGGCGGCCAAGTGATGCGGTTCACCGCCCGCGGATCGACGCGAGCCGCGATCTGCTGCGCCTGCTCTCGCACAAGGTGTGCCATCGCCCCGTCGTGCTGATCGACTGCCACGGCCGTGCCGAGGCGGTCCTTGAGGCGCAGCGTCGCGTCAAGGCGTGCGGCCACCTCCAGCACATCTGCCCTCCGCCGCCACGCCGCCACCGCCGCGATCGGCAGGCCGGCCAGCGCGACGGCGCCCAGAAGCCACAACCCCAGACCGAGAGCGAGGAAGCGGTCGCCGACCGCCAGAATCAACGCCAGCGCCGTCGTGATCGCCAGCCACAATCCGCCGAGCCTGACGGCGTCGGCTATCAGAAGCCGCTGCCGCGTCCGCGCGATGAGCCGGTCGAGTTGGGATTGCCGGGGATTCATGGTGGATGATACGGAGTGTTCCGCCGCAGCGCCTGGGGCGCGGCGATGCCTCCTTGGTTTCCTGAATGCCGGTCTGGCGCACCCCACGATTCGCTCGAAGACTCGCTCATCGCGGGCGTGGGGCTTGCGTCCACTCGATTCCAAAGTACCGCCGCGTGTTTGCGTCGATCGCCGCGTGGAACGCCTCCCACGACTCACCGCGCAACTGCGCCACGAACCTCGCGGTGTCCATCGCGTACTTCGGTTCGTTCGGGTGCACCTTGCGGTGCGGCTCTGGGGTCAGGAAGGGGGCATCCGTCTCGATCATGATCCGGTCGAGCGGCGTGATCTTCGCCGCTTCCTGTATGTCGCGCGCGTTGCGGAAGGTGATGATGCCTGTGTAACTGATCATCGCCCCGAAGTCGAGCACCGCCCGCGCCTCATCCGCATCGCCGGTGAAGCAGTGAAAGACGAAGCGCTCGCCCGCCAGGCCGCATTCGCGGAAGGTCGGCAGAAGTTCATCGAACGCCTCCCGGCAATGCACAATGATGGGCAGGTCCAGGCCGCTGCCGGCGATCGCGTCGAGTTGCTCGCGGAGGAGTCGGCGCTGAGTGTCGAGCGGGGGGCGGTCGTAGTGCTTGTCGAGGCCGAGTTCGCCGAAGGCGACGCACCGGTCCTCCCGGGCGACGCGGAGCATCTCGCCCCAGTCGGCCGGCTCATCAGAGTGCAGGGGATGGACGCCGGCCGAGCACCAGAGGTTGGGGTGTTCGCGGGTCAGGCGGAGGCAAGCCGCGGCGTTGGACGTGGTGGTGCAGACCGTGATGGCGCCCAGAACCCCAACCGCCCGTGCTGCGTCCAGCACCGCTTCCACGCGACTGTCAAACTGGGGAAACGTCAGGTGGCAATGGGTGTCGATCACGTGTATTCCCAGTGTATGCACTTTTCCAACCAAACTCGCCCTTTTTCTCCCCGGACCCCCTCATCGGCCGGTGTCATGGCGCAATCGGCGGGGGAGGCAGTTTGCGCGTGGCAATCGTGGGCGCCCCTGACCGCGTTTTCTTCAATAGAAGTAGATCAATGTCAAGGTTCTTGCGTACAGGTTTTGCCATGGGCATCGCGGCGGTCGCGATTGCTTCCGCGGCAAATGCTCAGGTGCGTCGGCCGTCTGGAGCGCACACCTTCTTCAACTTCATCCCGTTCGGCGGCACTCAGGTCTGCACGCAGCACCAGGTGTTCGACGCGACCTTGTGGAGTGGGCCGATGGAGATCTCCGCGCTGGGATTCTCCGCAAACAACGGACTTAACGGCCAGCAGTACGACAGCGACATCATCATCAAGCTGGGCTACACCGCCAAGATCCCCGGACAGTCTCCGCCGACGGGATTGGACTCGGATCTCACACAGAACCCCAGCGGCGCGATGACTGAAGTCTTCAACGCCCGCGTTTCGCAGGTTCTCTCCGGATCCGGGCCTGAGGACTTCCAGTTCATTCTCCGCTTCCATACGCCCTGGTGCTACGACCCCTCGCAGGGCAATCTGCTCGTCGAGATCTTCTCGTCCTTCGTTTCCGGCGCCGACCTGCGCGTCTCGCGCACCAACGGCAGCGCTGAGTCCTCGCTTGCGTACAACTCGACGCGTTTCGGCAACGCGGCCTCGCCCACCACGGCGACCCGCATGGACTTCTACGAAGAAGCCTGCAGCACCGGGCCGAGCCTGCGGTTGAGCGGCGCGTGCCCCGGCCGCATGACCGTTGCATGGGCAGGCGCCACTCCGAGCCGCCCGATGGGAATCCTCTTCGCCGCCAGCACGGGCAACTTCGTCATTCCCGGAGGCGTCTGCGCCGGCACGCAGACGGCCTGGATGCTGGTTCACGCGCACTTCCGGGTCTCGCGCGTCCTGCAACAGAGCACCCTTGTCACTGTCCGTTCAGTGCGCGCTCGTGTGCGCGGGTGAGGAAACTACCCTGTTTGCGGCCGTTTCGAGCGCAGGGCGCGTCTGCTCTGCGACGATGTCGAATATTGTTCTCAAGACGAGCGCGGCGCTTCGCACCGTACACACGACACCGCCGCCCGTTGCACTACAAAGGAGAAAGGTCATGACACGTACCGTGATCCTGGCGGCGGCTGTGGCGTCCGCGGTAACCGTCTGCGAATCCCTGGCGCTCGGCCAGGTCTACCCCAATCGCCCGCACGGCGGGTGGAACGGAATCCCCTTCTGGACGGAGCCCTGCTCATATCAGCAGGTCTTCGCGGCGGGCCAGTTCGGTGCGGACCCGCTTCTCATTCGCTCGCTGTCATTCGCGCCCGACTCCTTCTACCACGGCGAAGACTACATCATCTCCGGGCTGGTCGTCCGGCTGGGCTACACCGACAAGGCGCCGGGCGGACTCTCATCCAATCTGCCCAGCAACCTCAGGGGGTCATGGACCGAGGTGCTCAACGTTCCATCCTTTCACGGCATCGTGGATGCCGGCGGCCCGGATCACTTCTCCATGAGGCTTCAGTTCTCCTCGCCGTTCTGCTACGAACCGGGCAACGGGAATCTCCTCGTTCAGATCGATCTCGGCGGCAGCACGCTCGGCATCGCCATCTCAACGACCGCCGGGCTGCCGGACGCTTCGCGGGCATGGAACTCGCCGATCTTCGGCAACTCGACCGATACGATCGCGGCGCGCATGCTCTTCGAGACGGCCTCGTGCGGCGTCGGTCCCACGCTCCAATTGGCCGGGCAGTGCCCCGGCGTGGTGGCGATCTCCTGGCGCAACGCGACGCCTCAGCGCCAGATGGGGATCGTCTTTGCGCGAGTCACGGGCTCGTTCCGCGTTCCCGGCGGACCGTGCGCCGGAACGGCGCTGGGCCTCGGCGCCACTCAGTTGCAGTTGGTGAACGTGATCAGCACCGGGAATGGAAGCGGAACGGTCAACGGCAACGCGGGTGCGGGCGCATGCGGGGGCTTTCTGCAGCTCGTCGTCGTGGACGGCAGCCCGTGCACGACAAGCAACGTCGCGCAGGTTCCGTGATCAGTTGTTCCGGCGCCCCGCGCGTCGGAGCATCAACAACCCCATCCCGGCCGGGATGGGGTTGTTCGTCTGTCATCCAGGTTGTGCGCCGGACAGATTCACGCCGCAGGGCGCGGGCTGTCGTCATCAAGTTCGTCGAGTTGCCGGCGCAGGGAGTCGAGCGAGAGGCTCAGGCGGTCGATCGCGTGCAGGACGTCTTCGCCGCTGTCAGCAGACGGCCCGCACGTCCGGTGGAGCAGGTCATCCATCAGGCGGAAAGGCAGGGGCTCGAAGTCCGTCTCGCTCCGCGGGCTGCACGACTCGGTGAGCCTCAGATTGGGATAGACCATCACGGGGCACTCCTTGATGGGGTCATTTCGTCCGGATCGGTCCCTCTGCTTGAAGATCGACCCCGGCCATGACGTTCTTGACGCCCCAGCCGCCCGGGCCGCATTGCGGACGCGCACGACTGGCAAAGTCACACGTGCCGCGCAGCAAACGTCCGAGAAAGCCTGCCGCAATGTGTTGGGGTGAGAACAGCCGGTCGAAGGTGTCCGGCCCGACGCCGTGCCCGCGGTCAGCCGAATCAGATGGGAATGCCGTCGTCGAGATGGTCCTCAGGCGCGGGGCGCGGCAGGCGCGGGCGGGAAGCAGCCGCATAGGGCGGGGCGGAGGCGTCGGCGCGCGCGGGGCGCACCGTCTCGACCGGCGGGGCCATCGGCGAGAAATCCTTGAACTTCATGCTGCTGCCCACCCACGTGAGTTTCACCGTCCCCGTCGGGCCGTTGCGCTGCTTGGCGATGATGAGTTCGGCGATGTTCGTCGGCTCGAAGTCCGGCTTGTTCTGGTTGTAGTAGTCCTCGCGGTGGAGCATCATCACCACGTCCGCATCCTGCTCGATCGAGCCCGATTCGCGCAGGTCGGCCATGCGCGGCCGGTGGTCCTCGCGCGTCTCGGCGGCGCGGTTCAACTGGCTCAGGCAGATGACGGGGATGTTCAGCTCGCGCGCCAGCGACTTGACGCCGCGGCTGATTTCCGCGACCTCCTGCTGGCGCGACTCGCGCGTCAGGCCCATCATCAGTTGCAGATAGTCCACGACGATGAGTTTGACCTGATACTTCGCGACCATGCGCCGCGCCTTGGCGCGCAGTTCGAGGACGCTCAGCCCCGGCGAGTCGTCGATGAAGATCGGCGCTTCGCTCAACTGGCCCACCGCCGTGGCGATGCGGTGGTAGTCGTGCTTGCTGATCATGTTCCGCCGCAGTTTGTGCGAATCCACCTCGCTGCGCGAACACAGGAGACGCTCGGCGAGCTGCTGCTTGGCCATCTCGAGGCTGAAGATGCCCACGGGCTGGCCCATCAGCGCGACGTTCTCCGCCACGTTGAGCGCGAATGACGTCTTGCCCATCGAGGGGCGCGCCGCGACGATGATCATCTCGCCCGGCTGCATGCCCGAGGTCATCTCATCAAGTTCGCGGAAGTGCGAGGCGAGACCTGTGATATGCCCCTGCTCGCGCGACTCGATCGCCTTGAGCGTCTCCTCGAGGAGCGAACTGAGCGAGCGCGTGCCCTCGTGGTCGAACTGGAGGACGACGTCGAAGATGGCCTTCTGGGCGGCGTCGAGGACGTCGCGCACCTCGCCGCCCTCGGTGTAGGCGGCGTGGAGAATCTCGCCCGCCGCGCCGATGAGCCGCCGCACCATCGCCTTCTCCGCCACGACTCGGGCGTAGTGGAGGGCGTTGATCGCCGCCGGCACGCTCTCGGCCAGCCGAACGAGGTACTCGACCCCGCCGATGTCCGCCAGGACGCCCTTCTCCTCGAGGCGCTGGTGCAGCAGGGCAATGTCGCCCGCGGCGTGCCGGTCGTACAACTCCACGAGGGCTGAGAAGACTGCCCCGTGCGCCGGGCGATAGAAGTCTTCTGCGCTCTTCACCGACAGAATCACCTCGCCGATCACTTTCGGATCGAGGATCATCGAGCCGAGCAGGGCCATCTCCGTCTCGACCGAGTGAGGCGGGAGGCGGTCGAAAAGAGCGCCCAGTTCAATAGTTTTGCGCTCACGGCGGCGCGATTCGCGCGCAGCGCCGGCAGGGGGCTGACTGCTCGCCGGGATAGGGGCGGTTTCGGGCATGAACCTGCGGCGAATGGGCAAGGCAACGGTGCGGCCTGCGCGCTGCGCAAGGATATCGCCGCGCTTCGTGCTGAGCGACTTTTCGCAAGGCCATCTACCGCGAAACTGCTCAAGTGTGCATGGACGGTGGGCAGGGAGCCGGACCACCGCGCCCTTGTGACAACTCGTCGACCTCGCCGACCAGGAAAATAGGGACGGGTGTATTCTTTAACCCTTGTTTTTCAGGGGCGAAAAATAGGGACGGGTGTACTTTCGTGGTGGTTGGGGAGCGGTGGCGGCGGCTGTTGGGCTACGCCGCTTCGCGTCGGCCGTCTTTGCCGCCGCGGCGGAGGCGGATGGTCCGCACGGTGCTTTCGCTCGGGATCCGCGTGTTCTCTTCCTGGCGCCGGGCCCGCCTCGCCAGGTCGAGCAGGTCGCCGCTGGACTGCACCACGCCGCAGATTTCCGGCACGATGAAGATCCGCAGGCTGCAGAGCGGAACCGTCATCCCCGGTCCGCGCCACGCAGACACGAACGAGCCCTGCTGAAGATCGTCCGCATTGAAGAACTGTCCGCGCGAGCGGTCGAACTCGGCCGCGACGAGTCGCAAGCGGACCTTGAGGTCGCGCCGGCTGGTGAGCACGAAGAAGTTGTCGTCGGCGATGTGGGCGATGAACTCGTCGGACTCGTGCTCACCGAACTCGATCATGAGCAGGGCAGCAAGCTGGCGGAGCATGGCGTCGCCCATGTCGAAGCCGTATGCGCGGTTGTAGGCGTGGAAACCGCGCAGATCGACGATTCCGCCGAGCGTGTCCAGACGCCGGTCGAGGCGCCTCTGAATCTGGAAATCCAGTTGCACGCGGTTGGGCAGGCCGGTGAGCGAAGAGGTGTGCGGGCTCCCCTCGGGCCGCATCTTTCCCGCCGCCACCATCAGCGATCGCATCGTGAGCAGCCCGACCACGTCCTCGCTGGCGACGAGGATCGGCTCCATGATCTCGTGATCGGGGCGAAGGACCGCCCAGTTGATCGTCTCTGCTACGGTCATGTCGGGGCTTGCCACAATCACGCCGGGATGACAGAGGCGCGAGAGCGGCAGGTCAGGGCTGGTCCGCCCGAGTTCCTTCAACTGCTGGATCATGACCGAACCGAGCACGCGCGAGCCGTCCACGATCGCCAGGGCGGTTGCTTCGCGCAGCGAACCGATGGTTCGCAAGGCCTCGGCGGCGGTGGTGGTGGCGGGGCAGGTGACCAGGGGCTGAGACAGTTCGCCGATCGGCGCCATGCGGGGATCCTCGAAGCGCCTCGCCTCCATCCGGTCGCGCATGAGTGGAATGACCTCATACCAGAGGGGATCGATGGCCTGCCGCACTCCGGCCGGCCGCGCCATGAGAAACCCCTGGCCGTACGCCACGCCCAGTTCCAGGGCCGCCCGCAACTCCTCCTCGCGTTCGATGCCCTCCGCCAGGAGCAAAATGCTGCTCAGGCGCGCAAAGTGAACGAAGAACTGGATGAGGTTGCGGCGGAACGGGTCCGTGTGCAGGTTTGAGACGAGTTCGCGGTCGAGTTTCAGCCAGTTCGGCCGGAGGCGCATGATGCGGTTGAGGCCGCTGGTCCCGGCGCCCACATCGTCAATCGCGAACTGGAATCCCGTCTCGCGCAGCCGGTCGGACTGCTTCGCCAGCACTTCCATGCTTGCGGC
Source organism: uncultured Planctomycetota bacterium (assembly GCA_900696685.1). GTDB lineage: Bacteria > Planctomycetota > Phycisphaerae > Phycisphaerales > UBA5793 > UBA5793. Next base: position 9,945 of record CAADHA010000152.1, on the reverse strand, counting down.
CTCGCTGCGCTCGGTGAGTTCAATGGTGACGTGCGAGGGATCGAAGCGGGCGCTGTTGCGGCAGAGGGCGGTGAGTTCATCGATGAGACGCGGGTCGCAGAAAACAGCCGGCGTCACATTCATGAAGAGGAACTCGCCGGGCGGAAGGTTCTCGGCGGCGGCGAAGGTCGCCTCGCGGCAGGCGCGCTCGAAATCCCAGAGCATGTCCACGCGCTCCGCTGCCTCGAACAGTTCGCCGGCGTGATGGAACGGGCTGTCAGAAGGCGGGCGGATCAACCCCTCGCGCGCGGTGATCAGCCCCGTGCGGAACTCGAGAATCGGCTGGAACACCACGCGCAGCAATCCGCCGTTCAACAGGCGCTTGAGTTCGCTGCGGATCGTTCCGTCATCGGTGGTGAGGATTGAATGGCTGTCCGGCGTCATGGCGGGGCCTCACACGGCGCGCTGGTCCGGGCGCGCGGTGCAGGGAACATCGGCCAGTATTCGCCGGTACTTCGATTCCGCAAGCCGTTACGGCTGATTTTGCGGGCCACCTGCCCGACTCGGATTGACATCGGCCGATTGCCGCCCCATCAGGGGCGGGCATCGACTCTAGTCAAACCGGAACACGCCCTTGCGCCACGCATACACATACGCCGCCACGGAGGCCAGCAGGAAGAAGAGGATGCGCCCGAGGAACACAGCCCCTAACTCGCTGCCCGGCTCGACCTGGCGAAACGATGTCGCCCACGGGTAGAGAAAAATGATCTCCACGTCAAAGACGAGGAAGGTCATCGCGAGCAGGTAGTATCGGACGTTGAACCGCTTCCGTGCCGTGTCGATCGGATTCAGCCCCGACTCGTAAGCCCCGCCCTTGATCGCACCCGCCCGGCGCGGCCCAAGCAGGTGCGTGAGGATCAGCACCGCCACGGCGAACGAGGCCGCGAGGCACAGCAGCAGCAGTATCGGCCAGTAGGTCGAAACGATCAGCGAGGTTGATGCAGCGTGGTCGTGCGGCATGGCGTTGCGCCTTGGGAGAACAGTTTATCCGCGCACGAGGCCCCGGTCGGAGTGCGTGCGGCGCCTCGATCAGCCTGTGGGAAGCCGGGTGTCCGCCGGACGGGCGGGCAGCGAGGTGTCCTTCTTGACGCCGCGCAGGACGCCGGAGATCAGAACGATTGCGAGACCGAGGCCTGCGGCAAGGGTCAGCATCTTCGCCGGCTTCGCCCGCATCGGCGCGAAGGCCGCGCTCGTGCCCGACATCACCGACACGATGAAGAACACGGCCAGTGCGAGCAAGACCTTCACGCCGAAGAGCGCGTGATACAGCGGCCCTGTGTCCCGCACCTCATCGAGACGGTACATCATGAAGTTCCACAAGCCGCTCACGAGCAGAAGAAGGATGCACAGGCCGGAGATCATCGCCCACTTCTTGCGCACGGCGCCGAGCCATTGCGCGGCCTGGCCCGAGGCTCCGAGCGCGGGCAGCGCGGCGAAGCGCACGAAGATCGTCCCGCCCAGCAGGACGATGGCAGGAATGACGTGCAGCCAGCGGAAGAGTACCGCTACCCAATCAATGCTTTGCATGTCGCCGTCCTTCGGAGGAAAGGTCGATCGTCCCAGTGGAGTGCATCATAGGAACCCCGGTGAACGAATGCGGGCCGCGCGAAACAAACGGGACAGGTACATTTTATGTCTTGGATTATCAAGCAGTTACGCAGCGTTTTCCATGCAGAAATAAATGTACCTGTCCCGTTTATTTTCGCGCGCGGGGGCTGCACGTGCTTCGCTTGCGGCGCGGTTTTGCGCGCTGCCGGGGCGATTCGCGTCGTGAGGGCGGCTCGTCGCTGATTTCACGCCGATCCCTGCCGCTGATTGAGGATGTGCCGAAGATCCGGACGACACCTGCTTGATCGAAGTCGGCATTTACCAGTTGCGCGGCCGGTTGATCCAGCCGTACTTGTCGAACGACGACTTGTGAAGGCCCGTGATGCGCGTCTGGGGCACGGTCTCGACGAGCAGGTGAATGGCCTTGAGGTCTTGCGCCTCCTCGCGGGCCGGGTCCTGACCCTTGGGACTCTTGAAAGGTCCGCCGGAACCGTCGAGGTAGGCGAGGTTGGCGTTGCCTCCGTGACGGTCGGAGAACTGGTCGTACCACGCCCACGTGCCGTCGGGAACGGAATTGTTGTACCAGACCTCGTCCTCTTCGATGAGCACCGGCATCGCCTGAAAAGCGGCAAGATCGCGCGACGGGTTCGTCGGATCGCGCGGGTAGAGTGTGCGCCACTGGATGTCCAGCCTGGCGCCCGCCATGCCCGCGACGAAGGTGTAGTCGTACTCTTTGTTCGCCTGGCGCCTGGCCTTGGGACACTCGACTGCCTGCGCGACGCGGCTCACGTAGGGGTAGATGCGGCCATAGGGAAAGGCCGGTTCGTTGGGTGGATGTCGATTGCGGTACCCCGACCAGTCAAGGCCGTCGCGCGGTCCATGGTCCGTGCACCCCGGGATCTGGCCGAAGTCCTGGGCATAGAGAGTGAAGGCCAGGGCGAGTTGCCGCTGATTCGAAAGGCACCCGACATTCTTCGATGACTCGCGCGCGTGCTGCAGGCCCGGCAGAAGCAGGGCGATCAGCAGGCTGATGATCGAGATCACCACGAGCAGTTCGATGAGAGTGAATGCCGGCCGGTCCGAAGCGCCCGGCCGATCCCGCTGCATGTCCTTGAATCGCGAGGTCATGCTCGTTCTCCTTCGGCCGCACCGCGCGGGGCGCCGCGCCTGAGAAACGTGCTCATGCACGCCTATGGCGCATTCTACCCTGTTTCGCGACCGCCGGTTCCGCCAAGTCGGCGGACTTTTCGCGGATCGGGTGGTTTTTTTCCGGTTCGGCATCGGGTCGCATCCCGGGCGGCATAGCCGACCGCGACCAGATCGATGGCTGCAGACTCTGCTCCCATGCAATGCGCCTAAGGGCGAAAAATTCCCCGATCACGCAATTGGGGGTTGAATGCCGGGCCTCTTTCTGGTCTAATAGTCCGCCGGGGGGGAAATTGCGCCGGGTCCGCGCCGAGGGCGCAACCCGGCGCCGCCCCTGAGTCCGGTCCACCGTCCAACCTTACTTGCAAGGAGTGAGAAGATGAAAGCCAAGCAATCATGTCAAACCCTGATCGTCCTTGCGGCCGCGATCGCAGTCGCCGCCCCTTCCCGCGCCCAACTCGATGGCAGCGTCTGGCCGCAGTTCCGCGCCAACAACGAGAAGTCCGGCGCCGTCGCCGCTGCCGCGCCCGCGCTGAATCACGCCTGGACGATCACCAACATCGGCATTCCAGCGCCCGGCGGCCTTTCCGTCGCCGCCAACGGCGACATCTACTACAAGAGCATGGATGACGACGGCTGCTACGTCTACCGCCTCAATCCCGTGGACGGCAGCATCCTCGCGCAGAGTGTCAACCTCGGCGGTGTCAACGGCAGTTACTCCGGCGTCGCGGTGGGGGTCAGTCGCATCTACACGACGATCTACACATCTGCCGGAAACACGTCCATCAAGGTTCTCGACAAGTCGACCCTCGCGGTCCTCGCGACGATCACCAACCCCGCTTTCCAGGGCCTCCGTGGCACGCCGCTGCTCGGCACTGCCCTCAACAACGCCGGCCACCGCAATCTCTACGTTGTTGACCGCGACGCCGTGATGCTCCACGCCGTCGATTCTGTCAACGGCAACCTCATGTGGTCGAGAAGCCTGCCGGCGGCAGGTCTCTTCGGCGCCGTCGGGCCGATGTGGGAGGACGGCAACGGCCGGCAGGTCATCGCGCACTTCGGCAATGCGCCTTTCTTCGGCGGCAGCGCCATCCGCGACAACGGCGACAACACTTCGACCGAGTTGTGGATGGGCGGACCGGACAGTTTCAACTGGTGGGGCAGCGGCGCGATGAGCGCCGACGGCCAGCGCATCTACGTAACAACTTTCAACGACGGCGATGTCGCTCCCCTCTGGGCCATCAACAAGGACAACGGGAACATCCTCTGGCGCGTCCCCGGCTTTCGCGGTGATCCCACACGCGAGATGAACTTCTTCGCGCGACCCTCCGTCATCGGAAACCGAATCTACTGCGGCGGGGGCAACGGCGTCGTCGCCTGCTACCGCGACGACATTTCCAGCGCCACGCTGCTCTGGGAGTACCGCGACCTCGCCGACGAGCACACCTGCATCTCCGCCGTCAAGGCCCCGGACAACAAGACCTACATCTACGCCGTCAAGCAGGGCCTCACGCTCAGCCCGGCGCGAGGCGTGCTCATCGTCCTGCGCGACGACGGCAATTCCGTCACCAAACTCCTCGAGACCGACCTCAACGGAACCATGCTGCCATCCATCTGGTCAATCAGTTCCTGCACGGTGGATGGGGACGGGGGGCTGTACATCGGAGGCGGCGATCCGCGAACCACCGGCGTTGGGCCGGCGGCAATCTACAAGTTCGCCCCCGGCGGAGGCTACCGTCTGTCCATCCGAGGCGCCTGTCCCGGCCTTGTCACCATCGAATGGAGCGGCGCCCCCCCGCGACAGCAGCAGGGCCTGCTCTTCGCCCGCAGCACGGGCAACCAGATCATCCCGCCCGGCAACCCATGTGCCGGAACCGTCCTTGGACTGGGCGGCAACCAGTTGAGGCTCGTCGATCCGCCCGGATTCTTCAGCACCGGCAACAGCGGCAGCGGGGCCTTCAACGGCCAGGCCTCATCCGGCGCCTGCGGAGGATTCCTGCAACTCATCCAGGGCGGCTCGTGCGCCCTGAGCAACGTCGTCCAGGTGCCGTGAACCACAAAGTGGCCCCGGCGCGCGGTCTGCCACAGGGCCGCGCGCCGGCTCTTCAGCCGATGGTTCTTACCAGCAGCAGGCACGGATTGCCCGGCCAGAGATTCGGAAACTCCTCGAGCGGCGCGAAACCCATCGCCTCGTAGAACCGCCGCGTCCGCTCATACGGCGCGCAGGGGCGTGAAGGCCCGAGCGTCTTGACCTGCAGCAGCCGCACCCCCCGCCGAGCCAGGTCGCGCTCGATGAACTCGACCATCGCGCGTCCGTTGCCGGCGCGGTGATGCTCCGGCCGCACCGCCATGCAGTGAATCTCCGCCGCGCGCGGAAAGTGAATACGCGTCGTGATGAATCCTGTCACCTCGCCCTCGTGCTCGGCGAGCCACGTCGGCATCGTCCGCGTGTCGCGCACGTACTCGAGCAGGGCGCTCTCGATGCCGAACCACTCCGGCAGGGCGCGGAGGATTGCTTCGCAGGTTGCGTGCTCGCCGTCGCGGATGGGCCGGATAGTGGTGGTCATCGGTATCTCGCGCGTGGCACGACGATCCGGGCATCGCTTCGCAGACGGAGCGCTCCGCTGTGCAGAGCCTCCACGTCGCGGTTCACCAATGCGTTCCCCTCAGAACCACCACGCCTTGCCGACCGGTTCGGACATCATCACCTTCGAGAGATATTCGACCGCTTTCTCGAATCCTTCGTTCACGGACATGTAGGAGTCTTCGTGCTCGATGGAGAGGACGCCGTCGTAGCCCTGGCGCCGGAGCATGGAAACAAACGGCTTCCAGAACTCGTCGCCGTGCCCGTACCCGCACGTGCGGAAGACCCATGACCGTTCGTGCAGATTGCCGTAGGAGCGCGTGTCGAGCGTGCCGTTGACGCGGGCCTGATGCGAGTCGATCGCGGTGTCCTTGGCATGGCAGTAGAAGAGCAGCCCGGCTTCTCCGAGGACTCGGGCGGCCTCGACGGGGTCGATGCCCTGCCAGAAGAAGTGGGAGGGGTCAAGGTTGGCGCCGAGATTCGCCTTGCCCTTGCCGCAGCACGCTTCGCTCAGGCGCATCAGCGTGTCGGGGTTGTAGACGCTGAAGCCCGGATGCGCTTCCCACGCGACCTTCACGCCGAGCTTGCGGCAGAGTTTCGACTGCTCGCTCCAGTAGGGAATGAGCACCTCCTCCCACTGGAATTTGAGGATCGCACCGAACTCCGGCGGCCAGGCGCAGGTGACCCAGTTGGGCATCGTGTCGCGCTCGCTGCCGCCGGGGCAGCCGGAGAAGGTGATGATGGTGTCCGTGCCGAGTTTTCCGGCAAGTTCGCAGGCGGTGAGGAAATCGGCGTGGTCCTTCTTGGCGGCCGCCTTGACAGGCGAGACGGGATTGCCGTGCACCGCGAGGCCGGAGACTTGCAGGCCGCGCTCCTTGAGTTGCCCCTTGATCTCGTCCACGAGCCTGGCGCTGGAGTTGACCTTGTCGGGATCGAAGAAGGGTTTGCCCGGGTAGCCGCCGACGGGCAGTTCGATGGCGTCGAGGCCCATCTCGGCGCAGTAGTCCAGCGCCTGCTCGAACTTCATGCCGGTGAAGAGCGCTGCCATGACGCCGAGTTTCATGCAGGTGTCCTTTCGTTCGGATCGTTCGCCGCGGTCTCGCGCCGCGCGCCGATGCAGACATTATCCATCCCGCCGGCAGCCGGCCCATCACCGCCTGTGCGCGAACTCCTGTGCGAGCGACTCGATCCGATCAACGAAGAGGTCGAAGCGCATGGAGGGGGCGATGGACTTCGCGGACCGGCGGGCGGCTTCGAGATGTGCGGCGTTGAGCAGGCCGATCATCGCGTCGCGCAGCGCCTCAGGCCGCGTCGAGGAGATGATCCGCCCGGCGACGCGGTCGCTGGAGTCGCGCATCCGTTCCGTTCCCGCGGTGTGCGTGTTGGCGATCACCGGCAGGCTGAAGGCGAGGCACTCCCACACGAAGCGCCCGAGAAGTGACCGCTCCGCGGGCATCACGCCGATGTCCGCCGCGCACAGCAGATGCTCCATCTCGCGCGTGCGCGAGACGAGGCGCAGTCGGTCGTCGCAGTTGAGATCGACGGCGAAATCGTGAAGCGTCCAGGGATCCTCGCACGCCATGATGAGCCGCGCGGATGGATGCCCAAGCGAAACGACTTCGGAGAAGGCGTGCAGGACGGCGGCGCCGCCCTTCTGGTACGGCGACTTCGCCGCCCACAGAAAGACCCTGTCCGTCGGATCGAGGCGCAGCGTCGCCCGCGTCTCCTCGCCCATCGCGTGCCGCACGGCTTCATCAGCGGGCGGCTCAATCGGCGATGCGCCGGGAATGATGCGGAGCATCGGCTCGATCTGCGGCGCCGCGTCGAGCAGTGCTTCGGCCATGACTTCGCTCAACGCTGCCACGCAGCGTACGCGCCCGTTGCGGCGCGCCCTGTGCCCGATCCAGCGCGAGACGATCCACCGCGGATCAATCGCATGGACGAGGCCTCGCCAGCCTCCGCGCCGGTTGCGGTCCGGCCCGAAGTCAAAGCCGAAGGTCGGCACCATCACATCTCCGGGAATCGCCGGATGGAAGGACAGGACGAGGTCATTTTCGAGGGAGTCGATGATGCGGTTGGCCCAGAAATGAAGCATCGCGGGCCGGTGCGAGCCGCCGATCTGAAAGGGACGACGCGCGATGATGTGCAGGTCGGGATACAGCACCGGATCGGTGACGGTGTCGCAGACAATGGTCACCTCGTGTCCGCGCCGGCCCAGGCGCTGCGACAGTTCCGTCACTACCTGCGCGTGCGCTCCGACGAATCGACGGATGTGCTCGAAGGCGATAATCAGGCGCATGGCATGCTCGCATGTGGAGCCGACTTCGTCGTCGATGGCTCACCGGCATATCGGCGAGCGAGAATGATTGATGCGAGAAGCATCGCAGCGATCGTACCAGGCGCCGAGAGATTGTGGGCGTCGAGAACGAAGGCCGTGAGCAGTGCGGCAAGGGCGGGGGTGAAGGTCGGGCGCACCCGCGCGCCGTCCGGCCCGGCTCGATCGGCGCGAAACAGCATCGCCCACGTCGCTGCGAGGAGAAACAGGCCCGGCAGGCCGAGCACGGCCGCATGATAGAGCAGCGCGCTGTGCGGGTGATGGAGCAGCCCCGTGCCGCGCGGCGCCGTGCCGGCGCCCTGCGCAGGCGGCGCCTGCACGTATTCACGGGCGGCGACGTAGAACGAGCCGGCTCCGACGCCCGTGAACGGTCGCTCGCGCAGCAGAGCCGCGGTGATCTCGATCTGGCGCCAGCGGGCGGCAACGTCGCCTGTGTAGTCCTTCGATTCAATCGCGGCGCGCAAGCCGCTCACGCCGCTGCTCACGCGGGAGACGACGACCGGCCCGATGAAGACACCGGCCGCAATGACTCCCGGCGCCACGATGACCAGCGCAATCCGCCGCAGGCGTTCGGCGGCCGGATCAATCCGCCCCGCCCTTGCCGGCGCCGACTGCGCACGGCGCGCGGCGAGCGCTCTGAGCGTGAAATAGGGCGCAGAGGCGAGCAGCCCCGCAATGGCCGCGATCCAGCATCCCCGGCTGCCCGTGAGCACCAGGCTCAGCAGCGCCGCCGCCGCCAGAACCGCAGCCCTCAGCCGCCGCGGCGACCGCCCTCGCGCGACGTGCGGAAGGAGGAAGATGGTGGCCACTGCAAGCACGGCCGTCGAGTTGGGGTGCAGCATCCCGGGATAGCGGCCCGCGATGCGCTCTCCATGCCACCAAAGCGCCAGAGGCCAGGATTCGCCGAGCACGAACTGCCCGACCTGAATGAGCGCCGCCAGCGCCATGCCGATCGACAAGGCGAGCACATACGACCGCCAGCGGTCAATCACCGGCCAGAAGAGAATGAGCGCGGGAACCTGGAATCGCAGGATCGCAATCTCGTCCCACGCCTGCGACCGATCGACCGACCAGAGCACCGACAGGCACGTCCAGGCGAGCAATGCCGCCAGCACCGCGACCAGCGGGACGCGGAAGAGCAGATAGCCGACGGCGGGGCCGGTCGCCCACAGTCGAAGCAGCGAGTAGCCCAGCGCGATGCCGAACATGATGGCGAAGGTCGTGGTGCCGAGTGGAAGCGCGACCATCGCCAGCGCGACGAGCACTGCGTGCGCCCGATCGCCGCGCGGATCGCACTCCCTGGCCCAGGCGAGCAGGCCGCGCGCATCGTCCGGGCGCGGGCGGCCGCCGGCGCGGATGGAGGGATCGGAGTTCACGGCGTGGAATCCGCCGAGTCGCGCGGCGCCGCCGCGAGTTCAAGCAGGCGCATGTGCTTGGCCGCCGCGCTCATGCCCGCACCGAGGGCGCACGCCCAGCCCGGCCAGCCGTCCAGCCAGGCGAACTTGAACACAAGTTGCTTGAGGATTGCGGCAGTGGGGGAGAGCGCGAGGTGGAGGATCGACCCCCGCCGGCCCATCGCGTGATAACTCTCCCCCGCGTGCAGGCCGTGGTTGACCTGCTTGCGCAGCAGTTCGCGCACGTCGGCAAAGGCGTCGTGACGCAATACGCCGCGTAACTTCTTTGTCGGGCCGGACACATCCAGCCGGTCGTGCGGGTCATAGCCCGCCCACTTGGCGCACTGCGGCCGCACGAGTCGCGTGCGCCACTCGGGCTGCCACGTGTAGCGCAACTCGCGCCCCGCGAACCACACCCGCCGGTTGACCTCGCACCCCGCCACGTGCGGATCGTCGCTCATCACCACGCGGCGGATTTCGCCGGCGAGTTCCTCGCTCACCGACTCATCGCTGTCGAGGCTCAGAACCCAGGGCGTGTCGCACTGGTCGAGGGCGAACTGCTTCTGCCGCACGTGCCCTTCCCACTCGTGCTCGATGACTTCGGCGCCGAGGTCGCGGCTGATGGCGCGCGTGCGGTCGCTGGAGCCGGAATCGACGACGATGATGCGCCCGGCCAGGCCGCGCACGCTCTCGATGGTGCGCGCGATGGTGGCCTCGTTGTCGCAGGCGATGATCGCCACGCTCAGCGCCGCCGGGTCGTAGGTCGCATCCATGTCAGGGGATCATGGCGGCGTGGAGGGCAACGTCAATGGCGCAAGAACATCCCGCGATTACCTCGAAGACTCGCTCATCGCGGGCGTAAGGGGTTGATGGCCATTCGGAGAGGATCAGTTCTCCGT
>CAADHA010000151.1 GCA_900696685.1 uncultured Planctomycetota bacterium | reverse complement strand
GGCCTGGCGCAACGACCTGCTCTTCCAGCGCATCGTCCCGAAGTTCGGCCGGATCCTCGACTGGGCGATCACGCATCGCTACATCACCGCCTCCACCGCCGTTTCCGTCTGGATCATTTCGATCGGCATGGTGGTGGGGGGGCGCGTCGATTTCACCTTCTTCGAAGGCACTGACAGCGAGACCTTCGTGATCGATCTCGAGATGCCCATCGGCACGTCGATCGAACGCACCGAGGCCGTCGTGCGCCGCATCGAGCAGGCCTGTGCCGCCCAGCCGGAGATTCGCATCGTGACAGTGCTCGCGGGACAGCGACTGGACCTCAACAACTACAGCCCGCTGGCGCCGCAGACGCACCTGGCGCAAGTCTTCGTCGAACTCACGCCCGTTGAGCAGCGCGATCGCACCAGCAAGGAAGTGATCGCCGCCGTGCGGGCCGACGTCGGGCGCGTGCCCGGCGTGCGGTCGCTGCGCTACGAGGAGGTTCAAGGAGGCCCGGGCGGTCCGGCGGTCAATCTTGTCGTGACCGGTCAGGACGAGGCGAAGATTCTCGCTGTCGTGAGCGAGATCAAGTCAGCGCTGAGCGAGTTCGCCGGCGTTGTCGACATCGGCGACGACGCCGACACGGGCCAGCGCGAACTCCAGATTCGCTTGCGCGACGGTGCTGCGGTGCTCGGCCTCACCCCCGAGCACGTCGCCCGCCAGGTCCGCGGTTTTCTGTTCGGCTTTGAGCCCCACACTTTCTCCGTCAACCAGGAGGACGTGGACGTCCGCGTGATGCTCGACGATCAGACGCGCCGCAGCCTCGCCGAACTCGAGCGGCAGTATGTCTTCACGCCCCGGGGCACGCGCGTGCCGATCATCGAGGTCGCCGATCTTGTCGAAGGATCAAGTTACGCCACGATCCGCCGCCTCGACCGCAAGCGCGCCGTGACGGTCCTGGCCGACGTGGACCCGGTCGTGAACAACCCTGAGCGCGTGGTGGCGGCGATGGGACCCGTCATCGCCGACCTCGAGGCACGCTACGGCGGAGTGAAGGTCGAAGCGCGCGGCCGGCAGCTCGAAACCTCTCGGTCCCTCGCCGGGATCCGCTACGGGTTCCTTCTCGCGTGCATCCTGATCTACGTGATCCTGGCGTGGCTGTTCCGAAGTTACACGCAGCCCGTGGCGGTGATGCTCGCCATCCCCTTCGCGATGGTGGGCATGATCTGGGGCCACTGGCTCCTCGGCTTCAAGATGATGATTCTCTCGCTCATCGGCTTCGTCGCGCTCACGGGCATCGTCGTCAACGACTCACTGATCTACATTGAGTTCTACAACGAACTGAGGCGTCAGGGAATGGAGATGCGCGAGGCGCTCATCGAGGCGGGGCGGCGGCGCCTGCGGCCGATCATTCTCACCACACTCACCACCGTTCTGGGCCTCTCGCCGCTGATGATGGAGCAGTCTTTCCAGGCGCGGTTCCTGATTCCGATGGCGATCACGATCAGTTGCGGCCTCATCAGCGCGACTTTCGTCGTACTCATGGTCCTGCCGAGCATCATGCTCATCGGGCACGATGTTGCCGGCGTGTTTCGGTGGCTCTGGACGGGCGGGAGAGTCTCATCACAGCGGCCGGCTCCGGGCTGCGTCGAGCCCGGCGTTCGCATGGTGTAAGGATGTTTTGCCCTGCTGGTCCAGAAAAAGTCACAGAAATCTCACTTTTTTGGGTGACGGAAGTGGCGAACGCCTCGCAAGGCTGTATATTGATGGACGTTGGAACAGGCAATGGTCCACCCCCCGCGAGGTGGACCGGGACGGACTGACCCGGCCAGTGTCAGTCAAATGGGCTCGGTGGGATTCGAACCCACACTCCCCGCAATGGGGACGCGGATTTTAAGTCCGCTGCGTCTCCCGATTCCGCCACAAGCCCAGTCGCTCCGGCATTGTACCGTCCGCCTGACCACAAACCTGAACGAAACCTCTTCCTCAGAGGAACCGCTTGCGCATGAGAGGCGTATCGAATATCGCTGATCGGACTGTGACTCTCTCCCGGGAGTCGCGCCGCGCCCGGCAACCGGCGCGCGTCGGGTCTGATCGCTCGCCGACCACGCCATGCGGCGAGCAGTGCCAGGCCAGGGCCAGATCGCCGCGAGAGATGCGGGAGGATTCTCCTGCGACTCGAAGCGGCGGTAGCGGCCTTGAGCGCCTCAGGCTAATGTACCGCGGCTCCTTGAGGCGGCGTACGGCCGCCCAAACCCCGCCGCAAGGGAATGAGAACGAGATGCCGTCTCGAACACCCCAGCGCATTTCAGATCCGGATTCGGTCCTTTGCGTGGCCGCGTCCGCTGCGCAGCGCACCAGCGGCGTCGATCCCGCCCGAACAACCGAACAACAGACGCCGACGAAGTCAGTCCGATCTTCGCAGGCTCTCCTTGCACTCAGCACGGTTCTTGAAGAAGGAATGGTGAGATGAAACAGCGCACCACCCGTCGCCCGTTCGCCCGCCCGACCCGCCGCGCCGGCTCCGCGTCGTCCGCGCCGGTCTTCCAGCCCCTCGAGCCGCGCAAGCTGCTTACAACGCTCTACGCGAACCCCGACCTGAGCCTCGGGCAGACCAACATTTTCTATGGCTACATCGCCATGCCCGCCTGGTTCGGCGGTGGAATGCAACTCAACGCCTCCTCCGTCGAGGAGCGGTCCATCCGCGTCGGCATCCGCCTCATTGACAGCAACCCCTTCTCAACGGCAAGCGTCACGATTCTCGACCTCGCCGGCCATCCGCTCTTCCCCTGGATCGGCCAGCGACCGGACGGGACGTTCAGCACGAACGTGGAAGTGTCCATCGATGCTGGCGACGACGGCCGCTGGGGGAGCGACGACGACGAGACCGTCGATGTGTTCGGCCTGGACACGGGCTACCACCCCGGATGGCGCGTCGCCACCGATGAAAACGGCGAGTTCATTCCTGGAGTCTGGATTCCCGATGGGCGATTCCATCCCGTCCGGCAACTCGAATGGCTCGAGGACGAGGTCCCGCCGAACTGGGATTTCGATAATCTGCCCGAAAACTTCCAGCTGGTTATCCCTCCAACCGGGTACTGGCATCCGGGAGAAGACGGCATCTACGAAACGGCCGATGACGCGCGCCTTCCGCTGGGCTACGACTTCATCGGCGCCGGAACGGATGACCGCATCTTCCTGACGGCCGATGACGCCTGGGTGGCGCAGTTCGCCTCCAACCCGTGGGTGGCGCCGAATACGCAGAGCTTCGAGCCGCACCTCATTGAGCGCGTCCACGTCGGCGCCCTCGCCGACGATGGAATTGCGGACTTCAACAACGGCATCGGCCAGATCATCTTCAGCAACACGCTGCGAACGACGCGCCTGATCTTCTTCATCGTGGAGGACTTCGAGAACTTCGAGCCTGTCCGGCCGTTTGCTGAACTGGACGCGGACCGGATCGGAATCGCGATGAATGCGGACGGGACGGTGTACCAGGCGCCGGCGATGGGCTCAATCATCATCGGCAATCCGACGCGGTGGAACTGGACCGTTCACGACCCGATCAACAACTTCATGGCCTTCCAGCCGCCCGGCTACCAGCGGTACGACCGGGATACGGAAGGTATCCGGATGGCGGACCCGACGCTCAACGAGACGATGGGCCGCGTCTACATTGACGGCGCTCTCTTCGGCGTCTCCCGCTTCGCGGGCGCCCTCGAGCGCGTTCACGTCGGGTATTTCGGCGGCAAGTTGTTCGTAGACGGCGACTTCGACACCTTCATGGTGGCCGGCCACGCCGGGTATTTCGAGGTCAACGGCAACCCGAGCGACACGCGCGCCGCGCTGACCGTCGGCCGCGTTCTCGGCTCGTTCGTGACCGGCGGCAACCAGTCCACGTTCGTCCTCGTGCAGGGCGACTTTGCGCCCGACTCGATCCTGGACAAGCCTTTCCTTCGCGCGGACAAGGTCGTTCTCGAGCACGAAGTTGACCTCTTCCCGCCCGGGGACGAAGAGCACTACAACGCCTCGTTCGCAAGCGGCGGCGCGATGTTCGTCCTTGATGCGGCGACGGAAGACACGATCGGGTACGTGCGCAACGACACCCTGGGCACAGCCCAGTACGCCGGGCGCGAGACCGGCTACACCGTCGTGCTCGGGACGCTTGGCGGCACGCCGGGCGACGACCAGCATGTGTTCGGTGACGGCGGCGATGATCGCGACGTCTACACGATCGCCGTTGACGGCAACAGCACGATCCGCATCCGCCTGCTCGATAACTTCGGAAACGATCTGCCGACGCTGATCTACCTCACGGATGCGGACGGCAACGTGCTCCAGTCCCGAGGCCGGGGCGGCGTGGACGGAGACATCGTCTACACGCCCAACACCGCCGGCATCGTCTACATCTTCATCGAGAATACGGCAGGGTTCGGTGGAGCGGGCACCGGCTACCAGCTCGTGATCTCCAATGCCGCGCCGGCCACGCTCGGCGAAATCCGCGCGGGCGCGAACCTCACGTACCGCGTCTTCGACGGCTCGGCCATCACCACGCTCGTCGGCAGCATCGGCACGATCCGCGTTGGACAGGACTCGACGGAAGAGGGCAACAGCGATGATGCGCCCTTCCTCGCCAACGTTCTCATCCAGTCCGGCGACAGCATCTGGAACATCACGTCCGGCGGCTCGATCGGCGCGTTCCGTGACAACGGCACCTGGAATGCCAGCGGCATGGTCATCACCGCCGAGCGCCACCTCGGCCAGTTGCTCGCCGGGTACGGGCGCAACATCGAGCAGGACGCAGGCGGCGTCTTCGTCGGCGGCTCGATCGGCGCCGTTCGCGTCAACGTGCGCGGCGACATCGGCGAAATCCGCGCCCGCGCCCTGGGTGATCCTCGCGGCGAACTCGAGAACAACCTCGGCAACATCGGCGGCGTCGGAGAAGGCGCCAACATCAGCACCTTCTTCACGGACATCGCCGCCGGCGGATCCATCGGCATCATCAGCGTCGACAACGCCATCCTCGACGATCCACGTCCCGACGTCGGCGTCCGCATCGTGGTCGGCAACGGGCAGCGCATCGATGTCATTGAAGCCGGGGCCTACTCGGTCGAGAACCGCGACCTGCTCGCCACGGTCGGCCAGGCCGGCGTCGTGGGCGCTCAATCGCTCATCCAGACGGGCCTCGGGGGCAACGTCCGCTTCTTCCGCGCTCCCTTCGTGTGGGGCAACGGCCTCGACAACAACACCCTCAACATTGGTTCCGGCCAGGTCCTTACACTCGTGGACGACTCCGGCGCGGTGTTCACCATCCGTGTCACGGGGACGGGCGCTGCCGCGTCGATCGCCACGCACGCGATTCAAGGCTCGGTCGGCGTGGCGACGGTCCGGATCACCGCCGCCCTCGGCGCCAGCGGAACACTCACCATCACCAACAACACCGGCAACGTCGAGATCGGCGACATCGTGGTCGGCGGCGGACCGAACGCCCGCATCATCCTCAACGGGTCCGGGCGAACCGACGTCTACTACATGCGCGTCTTCGGCGGCGCCAACCTCATCCAGAACTCCACGAGCGGCGACATCGTCGCGATCGACACCGAGAGCGTCAGTCGCGTTCTCCTCAAGGGTAATCTCGGACGCACATTCTCTTCGACTCGCGTCGGGCCGCACTTCATCCTCGGCCCCGTTTATACGCTCGGGCTCGGCACGGAGAGTGCCGTTGGCGGACCATTGGTGTATAGCCCCAACTTCGGCAGCGGCGGCGACACCTACCTCGCCGGCGGCCCGATGGACGTCTGGCTCAACGGCCTCGCCGTGCGCAGCGGCGCAGCCAGCGTGGCCCTCGTCCGTATCGACGGTTCCATCGTCGACGTCTACTCCGAAGTCACGCTCAATCGCGTCATCGCGAACGCGGACAACCAGACTCCCTTCGGAGACTTCCACGGAGTCGAAGGTTCGGTCTACTCCGGCGCGAGCATCGGCCGCATCGACCTCGGCGACGGCCTGGTGGACACGGGCGCAGGCCCCTTCGTGACCGGACTGGTCGCCGCAGCGGGCGTCGTCCAGCGCGTCTACATCCAGGGCGAAGGGCACAACATCTACGGCATCATCATGGGCCGCGGATTCAACCTCGCCATCGACGGCATCGGCCTGATCAATGCCACGAAAGGCGCCTCGATCATCGGCGCCCTCATCACGACCAACCACCTCGATTCGTTCTTCACGAACCCGCTCGACGGAGCCGCGGACGTGGATGGTCAACCGACCGCGCACATCAACCGCGTCATCGTCAATGGCGGGCACATCATCAACTCGACGATCTCCGGCGTGAACGTCAACCAGGTGAACATCACCAACGGCCGGTGGGACTCGAACCGCCTCCTCTCGCTCGGCCGGGTCAACACCGTGCGGGCGGACGAGTTCATCTTCTCCTACGCCGACGTGGCGGGCGCGGCGAACATCATCGTCGTCGCGGAGAACACCAACCGCATCGAGACCACCGGCCGCCGCGGCAACATTCACGACCTGACGGTGGACATCATCGGCAACCTGAATCTCCTCGCGGGCAACACGTTCGAAGGCCTGAGCATCGACGTCGACCAGCAGATCAAGCAGATCGACGCCCGTGCCCGCGTCTACCGCTCCTTCTTCCGAGCCGGTGCGGTCACGACCTTCAACGCGATGGAGGACATTACCCGCGTGACGTTCAACGTCGCCGGGCCGGTCAACCAGTTCCGCTCGCGCAACAGTTCAATCACGCGCATCGACTTCACGATCGACGGGCCGGACGGGCGCCTCAACATCTTCGAGGCCCGCACGAACATCACCGGCGATATCCGCATTTCGGGCGAGGCCAAGCGCATCCAGGCCCGCGACGGCGACATCATCGCGAACATCGAGGCGTTCTCCGGCGACGGGTACATCCGGCACATTCAGTCCGGGCGAGACATGGTGCTCACCCTCGACGTGGACACCCACATCGACCGCATGGTCGTCGGCCGCAACCTCAGCGGAATCGGCAACGAGGCGCTCAAGGTCCGGGGCAACTTCGGAACCCTTGATCTGCGCAATGGAACCTTCGACGGCACGCTCATCGTCGAGGGCCTCATCACTCAGACCTTCACGATCGGCGCCGTCGCTGACGGCAGCGAGATCGTTTCCCGAGGCAGCATCAACGCGATCACCATCGGAAGCGGGATAAACGGCACGATCGTCAGTTACACCGACGGCATCCGCCGTCTTGACATCAACGGCAACTTCTCCGGAAGCATCCTTGCCCGCGACGGCTCGCTTGACTCGCTGACGATCACCGGCAATGCGGCGGGCGCGATACACGCCGACGAGGGCATCCGCAGCCTGAGCATCCGCGCCGGGGCGGGTCTTGGCGGCGGCAGCGGCAACCTCACCGGCTCCATCACCAGCGACACCAACATCGATCGCCTCGACATCGCCGGCAACGTCGCAGGCGCCCGCATCACCACCCTCTTCGATCTTCGCAGCGCGACGATCCGGGGCAGCGTAACGGGCGGGTCCATCATCGGCGCCGGCGAGCGGATCGTCCGCCTCGACGTCGATGGCGATGTCGATTCGTCCTTCATCATCGCAGGCCTTGATTCGCTGGGGGCTGACAACGCCCTGGGCGGCGCGGCGAACAACGCCGACACCTTCTCGAGCGGCCACATCGACGCCGTCAACATCCGCGGCGGCATCAACAACGCCGTCTTCGCGGCCGGCGTCCGTTCCGGGTCAGACGGCTACGCCACGCCCGACGCCGACACCGACCTCGCGCCGGGATTGAGCAACATCAGCAACGTCCGCGTGGACGGCGCCGCCTCCGGCACCAACCGCGTCATCGCCGATACGACCATCGGCAACATCATGGTGGATGGCATCCAGCGCACAGTCGGCGACCCGGGCGCCAACATGGTCCTCGTCGAACTCGATCAGGATCCGCTTACTCTTCCGGGCGGGACAGCCTTCTCCGACGGGTCGCCCGTCGTCTTCACCGACAGCGACGGCGACGTGATCACGCTCTCAATGCGGGGCCCCGGCTCGGGACTTTACACGCTCTCGGGCGGCGCCAACGGCAATCTCACCGGCCTGGTGTTCAACGGCACCACGTCGGCGACCAGCGTGGAAATCCGCGTCACCACGGCCTCCGGCAACGCGCGCGTGGACCTCAACAATGTCAACATCCGATTCGCCGACGACGCCGACCTCGGCAACCTGACGATCGACGGCGACATCGACGGCACGGACGGCATAACGATCGACGGCTCTGTGAACACGATCACGGTCCGCTCCGTTAACACCTCAGGAACGATTGCGGTGGGAGGCAGCGCGAACCGGATCGCGGTCAACGGCGTCACCGCCGGTTCCTTCGCGGTCACTCGCCTGACCACGTTCGATGTCCTCGGCGGCTCCTTCGCCGGCACCATCTCCAGCCTGACCATCGGGACGGTCAACGTCCGCAACGGCACGCTCAGCGGCGTGATCTGGGGACGCGACTCGATCGGTACGATCAACAACAACTCGACCGGCGCCGTCATGGACCGCGCCTCCATCTCGACTCGCGGCGAGATCAACGCGATCAACGCCGGCACCATCCGCAACGTCACGCTCATCTCGGCAGGCGACCTTATCCGCAGCGTGAACATCTCGGGCGACCTCAATGAGTCCGAGATTCACGCCGGCCTCTCCCTCGGATCGGACGGGCGCTACGGCGGCACAGGCGAGGCGGCCGACATTCTCTCCGCCGGTACCATCGAGAATGTCCGCATCCAGGGATCGTTCATTCGCAGCGCCATCACCGCAGGCGTAACGCGCGGCGTGGATCGCTTCTACACGACGGGCGACGACATCGGCTCGCTCGGCTTCGGCATCGTGCGCAACGTCGATATCAAGGGCTCCACCGTCGGCTCCAACTTCAACAGTCAGAGTTACGGCATCACGGCCAGCGCTTCCGTCGATCAGGTCCGCGTCAATCGGCAGAACTTCGTCCAGCAGGGCAACGTCTACCGGGCCAAGGTCAACTCCACGCCTCTGCCCCTCGTCGTCCAGCACGTGCGGACGCGCATCGAAGCGGACACGCTCTACATTGACATCTTCTTCAATGAAGACGTGGACATCTCGACCATCCTGCTCGATCCGAGCAACCCGCAGGCCGAGTCCGCTATCCGCTTTGAGAACCCCATTGATCCCAACGGCGTGGTTCCGGAACCCAACGACGCTTACACGATCTTCTGGGACAAGCAGGAGCGAGTGGCCTCCATCCGGTTCACCCGCGCCTTCTCGATGACCAACCCCGGCGTGTACACGCTCGTCATCAAGGGAAGCGACATCCGAAGCGTCTCCGGAATCAACCTCGACGCGAACCGGGACGGCGTCACCGGCGACGACTACCGCCAGAACTTCCTCATCGGCGACGCCGGCGACCGCGTCGAAGAAGGCACCTGGGATCCCGACAATGACCCCAATACGCCCAACAGCGTGGACTTCATGGCCGCCACCCGTCTTGACCTGATCCTCGACGATCTCGTCAGCGGCAACGGTATCAAGAACCGCCAGGTCTCGTTCGTCAGCCGCATCGGCGATCACCCGGACACGGAGTCCTTCTACTTCCCGCAGAAGTTCGATGTTGACATCTACTCGATTTCCCTCGATGCCGGCGACATCCTCCGCGTGACGCTCTCGGACATCGTGCGCGGCTCGGCGTTTGTCGGCTCGGTGTCGCTGCGGAACGCCAACGGCGGCACCGTGGCCGGCCAGAACACGCTCGCCGAGGGCTACATCGAGCGGCAGGGCGGAACCTACTACATCACCATCGCGGGGACGAGGCTCAATCCGCCTCTGCCTCCCGCGGGACTCGACGAACTGATCGACATCTCCAACTCGGACGGCGTCTTCACGATGCCTCCTGTTGTGCGGGCGATCAACCCCAACGAAGTCTCCAACGACATCGGCGCCTACGAACTCAACGTGATGATCTTCTCGGACGGCGATACGGGGTTCATCCTGGCCACGCCGACGGAGATCACCGACGGCCAGGCCATGACCATCGAAGGCTTCATTGGCTTCGACAGCAACGGCGTTCCGTCAGAACTCTTCGGCGACGCCGATGTCTACGACATCAGCCGCGTACGCCTCGCCGACAACACCGTCACGACTCAACTGGAAGAAGGCATGACCCTCACGGTCACGCTCCGTCTCTCAGGCGTGGGCGGCAACCTCGGCACCCGCTACGAAGTGGGCGTCTTCCAGACGACGGAGACCACGGGAATCGTCGACGGCCTGCTCATGGGCGCGCCTGGCCCGTTCAACGAGTTCGGGTTCGTGGACAACACCACGGACGTGACCTTCTCCTTCCAGATTCCCCAGGCCGGCACCTACGCCATCATGGTCCAGGGCAACATCCAGACCAACTACGAACTGATTGTGACCATCGATACGGGCACGCAGGGCGACCGCCGCGCCACTCCTTACGAGCAGAACATCCTCATCGAGATCAACGGCGGATTCGCCGAGTGGTTCGGAAAGGGAGGCACGCAACTCGGCGGATTCGGACTCGCCAGCATCGGCTTCGGCGGATTCGAGAGCCTCATCCTCTCGCTCATGATCGACGAGATTGTGCAGGACTTCGCCGACGCGGGCATCACCGTCCACGTCAGCACCGATCCCGCCGAATTCGTGGGCGAGGAGTTCACGACCGTCTTCCTTACGAATCAGGTCGAGCCGGGACTCTTCGGTATCGCCTCGACGCTCGATCCGCAGAACCAGAGCAAGGCGGACGAGGCCATCGTCTTCGTGCCCACCTTCGCGTCGCTCTTCGCGCCCGGCCAGGTGAACGAACTCGCCTCCGCCCTCGCTGACGTTGTGTCGCACGAGGTCGGACACACGCTCGGCCTGCGGCACGCCAACTACCCCGATCCCTTTGCTCCTCCGGGGATGATGAACACCAACGCCGGTCCGAACGTCAACTGGATCTTCCAGGGCGATCCCAACGATCCGTGGGGCACCGCCTCCGTCCTTACGGACGTCTGGTTCTTCGGCCTGGAGAATGAGGTTCACCTGCTCCAGCTCATCTTCGACGTCGAGCAGGTGTGAAGCACGGACACCGTTGAATGGCCGCTTCTCGTGCGGCCAGCAGGCAAGGCACGCTCAGGCCGGCCCCGGAACGGGCCGGCCTGTTTCACTGGTGCGGCCCGAGATCACAGGTCGCCTGCGCCGAAGGCGGCGTCTGACGTCATTCTCTTCTGTCCGATGTTCGCAATCAACCCGATGCCGGCGCACATCGCCAGCCGCTCGACATCGCGGCCCGCTCCGTGCAACGCGAGCCACCCTACGGCTTCAGTCCTTCCGCGAAGTGCGCGAAGTCGACGTCTTTGTGCGTGACGCCGCCCGCGTCGTGCGTGCTCAGCGTCAGCGTGACTCGGTTCCAGCGGATCAGGATGTCGGGGTGGTGCTGCACCCGCTCTGCGTGCGCCGCCGCCTGGTTCACGAACCGCATCGCTTCGGCGAAGTCCCGGAACTGAAAGGTGCGGCTGATCGCGTCGCCGACCACCGCCCACTCCGGAGCCGCTCTGAGCAGGCCCTCGATCTCGGCCGGTGAAAGTCTGGACATGGTCCCGCTCCTATGGTCCGTGGTCTCTCATCATCTTGGGAGCCGAACTCGCCATGTCAAGCGCCGCGACGCGGCTGGCGCCGTCACCGACCGGGGCACTGCACCTCGGCAATCTCCGCACGTTTCTCATTACATGGGCGCTGTCGCGCCGCGCCGGCTGGCGCATCATCATGCGCATCGAGGACCTCGATGGGCCGCGCATCAGGCCGCGCGCTGCCCACGAACTCCTCGATACGCTGCGGTGGATCGGCATTGAGTGGGACGGTCCCGTGCTTGTGCAGAGCGAAGACCTCGATCCCTGCCGAGATGCGATGAGGCGCCTCGCCGAACAGCGGCTCGTCTATCCCTGCGAACTGTCGCGCTCGGAGATTGAGGCGGCTGCCTCTGCTCCGCACGGAGCGGTCGGCGAAGTCTGCTTCCCCGCCTCTCTGCGGCCGGCCGGGCGCCCGCGCACGTTCGCCGATGCGAATGCCAACTGGCGCTTCGTCGTGACCGACCGCGATGTCGAATTCGACGATGAGTTTGCGGGTCGCGTCCGACGCAAGCCGGCCCGGGAATGCGGCGACTTCGTCGTCTGGACGCGCCGCCGTCAGCCGTCCTATCAACTCGCCGTCGTCGTCGATGATGCGCGCCAGGGAATAACGCACGTCGTGCGCGGCGACGATCTTCTCGATTCGACCGCGAGGCAGATCCTGCTCATCGAAGCGCTCGGGCTGCTGCCGCCGCCGCACTATGTGCACCTGCCCCTCGTGGTCGGGCCTGACGGCCGCCGCCTAGCCAAGCGCCACGGCGACACGCGCGTCGACTTCTATCGCGGCCTCGGCGCGCCGCCGCAGCGCCTCATCGGCCTGATGGGTTACTGGTCAGGGATTCTTCCCCGGCGCGCCGACATGTCCCTTTCCGACTTCCGCGACGCCTTCGAGTTGTCTACCCTTTCCCATGAGCCGATGATCTTCACAGGCGAGGACGACCGATGGCTGAGGGAAAAATGAACCCGTTTCAACTCGCGCTCCGGGTGCTGGCCGTTGCCCTGCTTGCGCTTCTCGCGGCCGGCTGCGACAAGGACACGACCGGGACATACACCGTCAGGATCGCCGGCGAGTGGTTCACCCTCGAGACCGCGATCGACAAGGAGAAGCAGGCGCGCGGCCTGGGCGGGCGCGAGTCCATCGCCGACGACGGCGGGATGATCTTCATCTTCGACCGCGACGAGGAGCGCAACTTCTGGATGCTCGACTGCCTCGTGGATATCGACATCCTCTACCTTGACTGGCAAGGCTTTATTGTTTCTGCGTACACGATGAAGGCCCAGCCTCCCCGCCGGACCACGGAGACTCAGGACGACTACGAGCGCCGCCTCCGCGACGACTCCTACCCCAGCCGCGGCCGCTGCCGCTACGTCATCGAGTTGCGGGCCGGCCGCATCGGCGAACTCGGCCTGCGAAAGGGGCAGAAGATCGATCTCGATCTCGATCGCCTCAAGGCGCTGGCAGGGACCGCCGATAGACGATGAAAGCGCGGCCCCCGCTGCGGGAAGGCGGCTGCGCCGAGGCGCCGCGGTCTTCCAGATGGCCATACACCACGTCCAACTCGTCGGCTTCGAGGCGGAGCCTGATCGGCTGGGCCGGTGGGGCGAGCGTCTTGCGGCCGCGTGGACCGGCGAGTCGCGCCTCACCCTCGAAACGCGCAGCGTCGAACAGGCGGCCGGCGAACTCGAAACCTCGAAGATTGATGCCTGCATCTTCTGCGTTGCCTCGCCCACGCTGCCTGCGGCCGCCTATCAACTCCTCGACACCCTCGACGAACAGCGCATCCCGACGATCATCCTCACGCGCGACCGCCGCCTCCTCAGCGCTCACATCTCGCCTGAACAGGCGCTGGTCTGTGAACTGATCGAGCCGATCGAGCACGTCGCCCTCCGCCTCGACACGCTCCTCAAGCGCCAGGGGGCAGTGGACCGCTGCGTGGCTGAACTGCGCGTCGCCCGCCGCTGCCAGACCGGACTTCAGAGCGAAGTCTCCCGTATCCACGACGAGATGCAACTTGCCTCCATGATTCAGCGCGAGTTCCTGCCGCGCTCATTGCCCGAGATCGACGATGTGCGCTT